>CAIYOV010000448.1 GCA_903927935.1 uncultured Bacteroidota bacterium
GGAACATTCCGCTAACCAAGGTAACCGAGGCAGACGGCAAGTTTACTACTTACAAGCCCTATTTTTCGGCTATCATGAACAAAAAAACCCGCACCAGCCAGCAGGTAAAAGACCATCAGGAGCAGCGCGTAATATGGGAAGATTACATTGAGGAGTTTGCGAACACTTTAATTATTCCTAACCCGGTTATCAGCAACTCAACGGTAGAGGCGCTGGGCTTTAACAGGCGCAACCCCAACGGCAGTCCGCGCCCTAAAATTGAAGCCGAAGTGTTTGCTAAAATAGAGGCACATGCCAGTTCAAAAATGCTGTTTATCTGCCGCACCAATACCGACAGCAGCCGCGCCTCGCTGGCTAAAGATGCCGATGAAGTAGAAGTGCGCTATGCCATTGGCACCCAGCCCGCCAACGTTAACGCCTGCCCGCTTAAAGAAACAAGCACCAAAGCCCGCTTTACCCTCGAGCTGAATGCCGATGATGCCGGAAAGAAAATATACGCCTTCCTGCGCTGGCGCAACAGCAGCGACCCGCAAAAAAGCGGCCCCTGGACAGATATGCTTACTACTGTTATACGGAGTTGAGTTTTGGAAATTGCAAGAACAAAAGAATCCCGCGCTGCATGGTGCGGGATTCTTTTATTTTAGTTCTGCAAAGCCGGCTTAGTTTGGGCGGGTTTATCTGAATTAGCAAACCCATGAACATTTTCATTACCGGAGGGCTTTCAGGTTTGGGTTACAGTGTGGCCAGGTTGTTTAAACAAGACGGACACCGCGTTGCCATTGCCGATTTAAAAGAAAAAGAAAGCATACCGTCCGAAACCATCAACGGTCTCGTTTATTACAAAGCCGATGTGGTGGATAAAACCGAAATGCAAAAGGCTATCCGGCATTTCCACGCCACCGGTGGGCTCGATATCATTATTGCCAATGCCGGAATTTCTATTCCCAAAGCCAAAATTCCGGATTTCGATTTAGGAAGAAGAGTGATTCAGATAAACGTAATAGGTGTATTAAATACTTTCGAACCGGCCATCGAAATAATGAAGAACCAAAAGCACGGACAGTTGGTGGCCTTAGGTTCCGTGGCCGGTACCATCGGCCTGCCCGGCACGGCTATTTACGGGGCATCAAAATCAGCCGTCATTAACCTCTGCGAATCGCTCGAAATCGACCTGCACCAATATGGCATTTGCGTTACTACCATCGCCCCCGGTTTTATCGACACTCCGCTCACCCGCAATAACAAACATAAAATGCCCTTTTTACTTACCCAGGAAAAAGCTGCCGGGTTTATTTACAAAGCCATACTGCAAAAGAAAGGATTCTACATTTTCCCTTTTCCGATGATGGTCATATCCAGATTGCTCCGTTACTTACCCAGAAATTTCTACAAGTTCATCATGAAGCAAGACTATCTGGGGCTGGCAAAAAACTGATGGTTATTCTCCTTTATCAAATGAATCACCGGTTCATTTAGCTTTCTAACGGAGAGAAAAACCAAATGCTCATTTTCCAACCAATCCATATTCTTAAAGACCGGCTCTGTATACAGCCGAATTTTTATTTTAGACGGATAAATCCGGAAGTCAGCAACAATTATAAAACTATGAGTAAGCCTATAACCATTCTCTTGTTGATGACTATCTTTTTTAATTCATGTAAGAAAGAAACAACCGTTAATACAATTCTGACCGGAGATTATTACGGCATCATGACTTCAACGCTATATGTTTCAGCCACCGGGCAGACTACGATAGACACTATTGATTCGAATTTAAAAATGAGTATGGTCTATAATGAAGCGGACAAGATATTACATCTCGTCTGCGCCAATGCCCTGTTTGATAGCATAAGTATGAATGAAATGGTAATTGCAGACTCCACCAGTATGCATTACGGGAATGATAAAGTTTTCGAGTATACGAATAACGGCCCCGACTGGCGCTATTACTATTTACATTATAACCGGGTAGGAGGCAGAGATAGTATATACATCAAAACCTATCAGCAGCCGGGCAGCGGATGGAATCGGTCGGAGGTCTACAGAGGTTTAAAATAATAGCCGTTGCTCCTCTTCATTTACGCAAAGGACAAAAACTAAACAAGCGTTTGAAAGCCTGTGCATGTACCGATAGGTTTTGCCAGAACATGACAACAGTCATTATTAATTATTTGCCGGCATTTACCTTTGTAGGTTAATAATTAAGCAAAATGAAAGCAAATAAACAGCTTCATTTTTCCGGAATATAAACCATCGATATGAAAGTATTTATTTCTCTGCTGCTGCTTTCTGTATTTTCAGGATATGCTTTTACACAATCAGTTACTCCGCTTGAATACAAAGACAGCCTTGTTACCATTTACAACGATTTAGTAGATCTGAGTGATGCCTGGACAGACGAATTTTTACAGGCCTCAAAAAAGCAAGGACTACCGGGTTTAATTCCCTATCGTGAGAGATTTGAGAAATACGTTGATGCCGCGATAATTAACGTAAACAAAATGGCTGATTTGAAAGGTTCGGAAGATTTTAGGAAAACTCTGATGGACTTTCTTTATTTTGAGAAAAAGAGGATAACTACCTGCTTATATAAGATCGAAAAGTGTAATTCTTCTACCCCAATTCAGGAAATTAATGAAGTGGGTGATTATTACGATAAATTGAACGTAGAAAAAGACATCCTGATTGAAAAAATTGATGTTGCCAGTCAGGCTTATGCTGCCAAAAACGGTTTTTAATTGATGTAAGTGCAGCCTGAGATTTCTGCTGTTTTATTTTGTTATTACCAAACCAGAGTCTATGATAGAACAACCGGAACCCCTTAAAACAAAACCGGCCTATTGGTCGCAGATCATCTTTATGGTGGCCGGCAGTGCGGTGCTGCTCTACGGTATTTTTTATTTACAGAAAAACTTCTTCTTCATCATTTATATTTTCTGGTTCGAGGCGCTTATCCGTACCGTGTTTAATTATTTCCGAATCCGCAATGCCGGTAAAGATATTACCGTGTTACCTGAGTATAATGTAACAATAAACAAACGCGAACTTACCCTGTCCGATTATAACAACCGGCCGTATTATGCGCGTTTTTATGTTTTCGGCAGTTTATTGCCACTGTTTATTTACTGGGTGTTTATTATTGTAATGGTAGGCTTTGTTTTTGCTTTCACGTCAAAAAATAATGACATGCTGATGCAAAACATTCGCATTATGGTTTTTAGCGACCGGACTTTTCTGCTGGCATTGTTTGTCTTTTTTGCAAAATCGCTGAACGCCTATTACAGCGACTACATTTTAGGCAACGGTTATAAAAACGCAGATGTCCTGTCGGTGGGCTCCATATTTAACCGCCAAAATCTGGTTATGCATATTTCGCTCATCATCGGGGTAGGTTGTTGGTTTTTAGTGCAGCGCGAGTTACCGGCTTACAGTAACTATATCATGTCAGCCATGGCAACTGTTTTTGTAGTGATCAAACTGATAGCTGATATCTACGACTATCACAGAACTGCCAAGAAATAATACTCTCAGGGAACTCTTCAATCATTTTATTTCACTATTGAGAACCGGATGGGTATGCTGTAAATAACAAACACTCCGTTTACAACGGAGTGTTTGCTGCAAGATGCCTGAGCATCCTTTTATAAATGAGTTAAATCAGATTAATGTTTAATTACCCTTATAAGGTCAATTCCGGTTTCGTCTTCAATCAATATGAGCTTATAAATAGTGGGTTTAGTTTGAATAGCTGTTTTCATGTGTTGTGTTTTTCTTAGGGTTACGTAACTTTTTAAGGTTTTGTTACAAAACTTTCTGAATTACAACATAGAACCTGTAAAAAAACCGCTTATAGTTTAGTTGCAGAACACTTCTGCTTTAATGATACTGCTCATCTTCCTCATGAAAGAAAGCATCTTTAATGTGGTAAATTTTCAATTCTCCGTTCTCCTTGCTTACAGAGATAATATCAAAGCGTATTTCAGCATCTGATTGCTGCTGATAGATATATTCATCAGCCGCGCGTTTCATCAGCAAACGTTTTCTCCGGTCTACAAACTCTTCAGGATGTCCGAAAGCATCGCTGCTGCGGGTTTTTACTTCAGAAAAAACAATAATCTTATGGTCTTTCGAAATAATATCTACTTCTGCTTTCTTAAGCCGGTAATTGCGAAATAGAATTTCGTGTCCGTTCCTTTGCAGAAACTCAACGGCTGCATCTTCACCCTGTTTGCCAAGTTCGTTATGTTTTGCCATATGAGTCAATTAAACAACTACATATTTCTCACCGCACAGGTTAGCCGCGAAATACAAACCAATTTCTTCTGCTCGTTAAATATTTCAATTCCCCATACCTGCATCGTCAAACCCACATGAATCGGTTTAACGGTTCCATATACATAACCGCTTTTTGCGCTGCGAATGTGGTTGGCGTTAATTTCAACACCCAGTATTATCTGTTTTGTAGGGTCAATACAAAATGCTCCGGCAATACTTCCGAGGGTTTCAGCCAAAACACACGAAGCGCCTCCATGTAATAACCCTAAAGGCTGAACGGTTTTTTCGTTAACCGGCATGCGCGCTGTAATGTAATCATCGCCAACTTCTATTACTTCAATACCCAAATGATCGGCCATACTTTTCTGTGGAAAACTATTGATATACTCCGGGGTAGGTTTCACTTTCCAAATCATATTTTCTGTTTTTGTGCGCAAAGAAATTCATTTTCTATTATTGTATTACTTTATGCGTAACATTCTCATACTCGGTGCCGGTAAATCATCCATAGCGTTGATTGATTACCTGGTGGAGCATGCGCAGCAACAGGAGTGGGAGATTACCGTAGCCGACCTTTCGGCTGAACACGCGTTGCAGAAAACAAAAGGTCGACCGCACACACACGCCACCGGTTTCGATTTCTACAATCAGTCGGGCAGAAAGGAAATGCTTTCGAAAGCAGATATAATTATTTCTATGCTTCCGGCAGCCATGCACATTGCATTAGCGGAAGATTGTATTGCGCTCAAAAAAAATCTGGTTACACCTTCTTATATCAGCGATGCCATGCGCGACATGAACGATACGGTGGAAAACAAGAAACTCATCTTTATGAACGAGATGGGCCTCGACCCCGGCATTGACCACATGAGCGCTATGCAGATGATTGACCGGTTGAAGAAAGAAGGAAAAGTAATTACCGGATTTAAATCGCACTGCGGAGGCTTGGTTGCGCCTGAAAACGATGATAACCTCTGGCATTATAAGTTCTCATGGAATCCTCGCAATGTGATTCTTGCCGGGCAGGGCGAAGGCGAAATTCAGTATCTGGAGAAAGGCAAAAAAATAAAAATTAGTTACGAAGAACTCTTTACCAAGACTGCAGAATTAAAGGTGAAAGGCTTTGGTAAGTTTGAAAGCTATCCGAACCGCGATTCATTGAAGTATGTATCAGAATACGGATTGAAAGGAGCGAAAACGGTTTACAGAGGCACTCTCCGCAGACCACCGTTTTGTAAAGGATGGAATGCATTAATACAATTAGGTTTTACCAACCGAAAAGAACGGCTTACGCATAAATTTAAAGAAGAAGTCACATCATTAATGAAATCGAAAGAAGTATTTGCCGATAAACAAATACAAAAACTGATTCACTCTACGCAGGTAATTCCCGCCTTATTCGTAAACGAAAATAAATGGGTAGTTCCGGCAGAGTTGCTCCAATTTGCGCTGGAACATACCTGGTCTCTTGGGCAAAATGATAAAGATATGGTGGTGATGGTTCACCAGATTGAATATACCGGTAAAACCGGAAGAGGGAAAAAAACTCTGGAGTCATCTCTTGTCTGTATTGGTAAAGACCCTGAACATACGGCAATGGCAACCACAGTCGGCTTACCGGTGGCCATGGTGACTAAAATGATCTTAAACGGAGAGATAAAGAGGCGCGGGGTGCTGATGCCTAAATATCCTGAAATCTATAATCCTATATTAGCGGAGTTACAGAACTATGGAATAATATTTAAAGAGACAATTAGCTGATAGATGAAATGCCCACAGAAAAGACTTCATCAACAAGAACAAATACACTGGGCATTCCATCTGTCCGCTGAGAATCAAAATATATACAGATGAAAGAGCAAATAGAAAAATTAAACAAGAAGAAGGAACAGGCATTACTCGGTGGCGGACAAAAGCGAATTGATGACCAGCATAAAAAAGGAAAACTCACAGCACGCGAGCGCTTGGATTTATTACTTGATCGGGGAAGTTTTGAAGAGATAGGTGCGTTGGTCGAACACCGTGGAAGAGATTTCGGTATTGATAAAGAAATTTACCCCGGTGATGGAGTAGTAACCGGTTACGGAACTATCAACGGAAGAATAGTTTACGTTTTCTCTCAGGATTTCACTGTGTTTGGTGGTTCACTTTCCGAAACTCATGCCGAGAAGATTTGCAAGATTATGGACTTAGCCATGAAGAATGGTGCACCGGTTATTGGTTTGAACGATTCAGGCGGAGCACGTATTCAGGAAGGCGTTGTTTCGTTGGGTGGTTACGCTGATATTTTCTATCGCAACACAATCGCGAGTGGAGTCATTCCACAGATTTCAGCTGTCATGGGACCTTGTGCGGGAGGAGCAGTTTACTCCCCTGCTATTACCGATTTTATCATGATGGTGGAACATACTTCGTATATGTTCGTTACCGGTCCTAACGTAGTGAAGACCGTAACACATGAAGATGTAACGAGTGAAGAATTAGGAGGTGCACAGGCACATGCAAGCAAGAGCGGTGTTACTCATTTTACTTATGCTAATGAAGTGGAGTGCATCAACTCTATTAAACGATTAGTGAGTTATATGCCGCAAAACTGCGATGAACAGGCACCGGTGTATGATTATGAAGAAGCAAACGAAGTGCGTGAGAAACTGAATACGGTCATTCCGGCTAATCCGAATCAACCTTATGACATTCGGGAAGTAATTGCTGAAGTTGTGGATGGAGATTCATTTCATGAAGTGCATAAAGATTATGCGGAAAACATCGTTGTGGGTTTTGCGCGTATTGCAGGAAGAAGTATTGGTGTGGTGGCGAATCAACCGGCTGTGTTAGCGGGAGTACTCGATATTAATTCATCAAAGAAGGGCGCACGCTTTGTTCGTTTTTGCGATTGCTTCAATATCCCTTTGTTGACTTTGGTTGATGTTCCTGGCTTCTTGCCAGGCACCGATCAGGAATGGCACGGTATAATTACCAACGGAGCAAAATTACTTTATGCGTTTAGTGAGGCAACGGTTCCTAAAATAACGGTAATTGTTCGCAAGGCTTACGGTGGCGCTTACGATGTAATGAATAGCAAACACATCGGTGCGGATATGAATTTTGCTTGGCCCACGGCCGAAATTGCGGTAATGGGTGCCAAAGGCGCTGCAGA
>CAIYOV010000449.1 GCA_903927935.1 uncultured Bacteroidota bacterium
AGGAATATCTTTCCTCTTCAGCTTTTTCAAGTTATATCCAACCACATTAGCCTCCCCATCTTTCACAGGAACTTCGCCATACATGGTTTTTATAAAACTGCTTTTCCCGGCACCGGTCTTACCTATCAGATAAACAAACTCTCCCTGCTTCAATTCAAAATTCACATCACTTAAAATAAGCGAACTGCCCTGATAAACATTTACATGACTATAGCTGATTATATTTTCTTCCATTGTGTTGAATTACGAAATACGAAGTTGGAAATACAAAGTGAAATTCAGGTAAACGATTACCAACATTTCTAATTAATAGTTTTAAATTTCTAATTCTTGCTACACTACTTCAAGATGTTTGTATTTAAAGAAAATCAAACATGCCGCAAGAATGGAAAGCCAGTAAACCCATTCAGCTGTCCAAATCCAGAAAGTGCTAACAAAAGTAAGCGTGAACATAAACTGAAAGTAAGCGATGTATACAACCACTACAGCCACCTGAATGCCCAGCGCAATATAAATATCTCCCAAGCTGATAACTCCATTAAAGAGAATATTAGTAAACGACATCAATATAAACACAACAAAGATGACCGGAAGAATTTCGGTTGCCATTGGCACCAGTGCGGCATCCTGTTTACTGGTAAAAATGCCAATGCAAAATGTTGGAAAAAAATAAATAACAAGACAAGAAAAAACAGCAAAAGCTAAACTTACCACACTAATTCTTCTCACTGCATCTTTCACTCCACTAAAATCTTTTTGACCTACCATGTTACTGATAATAGTATTTGCCGTTGAACCCAAACTCCATGCAGGAATGGTAAAAAACAAAATTAGTTGCCGGAAAATAGAAGAAATAGCCAACGCGTCTTTTCCCAAAACAGTTTCAATGCGGGCGAAAAAATAAAGCCATCCACCAACTGCCGCCAAGGATTGCAGCATCAATGGAATTGCAATATTGCTCATTTGTTTAATCAGAACGGTATCGAATTTCTTGAACCGAAAAAGAAAATAATCGTGGATTCGCCTTTTATAAAATGTTCCACCAAACAACACCAGCACCGCCAGCGTTTCTGAAATACTGGTGGCCAGTCCAGAACCGCCAATACCAATTTCAGGCAAACCGAATTTACCGTACACTAATCCGTAGTTCAAAATAATATTGAAGAAAGTCATTACTGCCACAGAACCGGCAAGAATTGGAGTGCGCCCGATGCCGGAATAAAATGCGATAAAAACAAAACTCACAAAACTTGGAATTAATCCCCATATCCGGTAACTCAAAAACACTTCACACTTCTGTATTATGTCTTCATTCGTTAGCATGAATCCAAGAATCTCATGTGTAAAGGTTTTAATCAGCGCAAAGAAAATCAGTGCAACTGCAACCATTGCAATAATGGTTGTGTCAAGAATATTTCCTACTTCGTGTTTATTCAATTCTCCCATTCTGCGTGCAATAAGCATTTGCGTGCCGCGTGTAAAACTGAACCCCGCCATAAATAGTACCGAATAGAAAATACTCGCAAAACCAATGGCATCAAGTTCTACTTTCCCTAAATTGCCAACAAAAATCGTATCAAACACACCATTACTCGTCCAAGCAAGGTTTCCTAATATCAATGGAAGTGATATCGTCAGAATATCTTTGTATGTTGCCTTTAGTTGAGCCATTATATTACCGCTATCGTTGCGCTTCCTTTCGCCACGGTTACTTCTTCTCCATCTTTTAAATAATAAACTTCCGCCTCACAAAAATGAAATCTCTTACCGGGTTTCACTACTCCGCCTCGCGTAAAAAATTTTTCAGCAATACCAGGATTGAAATAAGAAATCTTTGACTCCACCGTAAACACTTTCTGCCCTTCTTCCATCAATGTGTAAGATGCAAACCCTTCTACAATATCTAAAATGGTAGAAGTAACACCGCCATGCAGCCATCCGTTTTGCTGATGGTGAAACTCTTTAAACTCTAATTCCCCCTCAATGTAACCGGGTTCTACTTTAGTAACAACAAAGCCCAGCCACTTACTAAAAACATTTCTCGAAATCATCAACTCAGTGTATTCTCTGAATTTCGGGTTTCTTGATTCTAACTTCTTCATACTTTTCAAACATAGGAAAGTTAGCGGTAAATGGTTAGTGGTAATTGCAAATTCACATTGTATTTTACGTAACAATTCTATTTTCGCCATGTGGCACCGGCACAAGTAAAAAATTCTTTTAGTAGTATGGGCGAAGTAGAAGCGAATGTTTCTCCTTCAACTCTAGTGCTAAAACTATCTGTCACAAACACTGCATTGCGATATTTTGTTTTGTCGCAAACTCACTATCAGATTATATTTTATGGTGATTACACGTTGCATAACGTTAGCAACAACACTGAATTAGCACAGCGGATTGAAAAGATTTTTGAAAAGGATGAAATCCTTCAACTGCCATTTTCAAAAATTTTAATTGGTCTTGATGAGAAGTATTCTTTAGTGCCAACAGAGTTTTCCTTTATGATAAACCGGAACGACCAACTTACCCAACAATGCTCTGGTATCGAAATTGTTTATGAAAACTCCGAACAACTTATTCAAACATTAAAACGTTTATTCAGCAATGCAGAATTGCTTCATCTCAATTCTACCTACTTCAATTCATTATCCGAATATCTAAACGATTCATTGCTAAGATTATTTGTAAACGTCAGCCACACGCACCTTGATATTATCTATTTCGACA
>CAIYOV010000450.1 GCA_903927935.1 uncultured Bacteroidota bacterium
TAAGAAAGATGACTTCAAAAACAGGATAGTTTTCTCCACCAATCCCGGCTTTAAGAAAGATGAAGAAAGCAACGAACAGGAAACTGTTTCTGCCAATCAGCAAACACTTTATGTGGCTTTAGAAAGATTGAAAGGGGGGAAAGTAGCAACCATCATTTCAAATTTTTATGGAAGTGAAAATGATTTAGAGGCCCTTGGTAAGAAACTGAAAAACAAATGCGGCAGCGGTGGAACTGTGAAAGACGGAATCATTCTCATACAGGGTGAACAGCGGGAGAAAGTAATTGCGTTGCTTTCCGCGATTGGCTATAAGACCAAAAGAAAAGGCGGATAAACTTATAGTTTAACCATCTTCTCTGTTCTATTACCAACTCTGATAAAATAAAGACCTCTTTCCCATTTGGCAGTTGATAGTTCGTAGCCGACAGAATTTAATTTAGTCTGCAAAATTTTTCTTCCGCTTAAATCATAAACAGAAATTTTCGCATTCGACTTGTAACCGGTAATCTGCAATACATCACTCACAGGATTAGGAAATACTTTAAACTGCTCCTCTCGAGCTTCCTCAATTGATGATACTAATGGTGTACAATTGAAACTTGACAACTGTTGCGTGAGACAATTATACCGTTCTTGAACAAATGGCTTTAACCCAAGTGAGCCTCCTTGAGTGCTGTTAATATTTGCATCAAACTGGTTAGTAGGGAAGAGTTTTTTCGGGTCGTTGTAGTAATATGTTTTAATACGGTTGTGGAGCGAATCAATAACGAGATTCATGTGTGTTGGATTGAAATAATCATTGATGGCATTACAAATAAAATTCTGATACTCGTTATAGTAAGTGGTGTTGCCAACCATCTTTGAATTGAGCGGGCGGCTTTCTAGTGCAGGAATGTAGTTCATCGGCAAAGTGGTCATACCGGTCAATTGATTTCCATTCAAAAAAGTTCCAAAGGCTTCGTTTACATCCCAGTTAATCCACTCAAACCGGTTCGAATCGATATTATGATAAACGTAATAATTATGCCCGCTTCCGGTATACGAATCGAGGTTTGAGAATAAAATAGTAGTAGCCCAACTCTTGATATAAGATGAAGTATTGAAAGAAGCATCCAGTGAATCGTTGTATTCGTTTGCTGGAGAATTGTTGATATTATCAATCAGCCAGATCAAATCGCTCCAGTCGTTTGAAATCTCATTGGTATGGAGTTCATAATCGGTATAATATTGAGAAGCCAGTGCCCCTTTCCAACGCAAATCACCATGAGGATCGCCTTTAAACAGGTTTCCTTTTTTATCGCCAAAACGTGCCTTGCAAAATGTTTTATCTATTTCTTCTACCAGCATATAGAAGCCCCAGAGGGAACCATTTACATATACGTTTGCGTAATCGCAACGGGGCGCGGGGATACCATAGTCCTCCATAAAATCAAGACACATTTTCTCACGCAACATACTCGGGTCTTTAAAGCCGTTATTCAGATTCAACTGCTTCATGTTGTCAATTTCGTTGTTGTTCTTAAACTCTTCAAAATCCAGTTTCCAGCTTTTCTTTTGAGAAGGATTGTTGTATGAAGAATTTCCTTTGAACTTACAACCAACACTATCATATATTACTCCATCAAACTCGATAGTGGTAGCCATCAGGTAAATACTCGAATCTGTTTGAGATGTAAGTGTATAATAGCGAGTAAGCGTATCATACCAACCGTTTATAGGAAAAGTAATTTTCACCTCATGAATCAACTGATCAGTATTAAAAATATTATCTCCGGGGTTTTGCGAATTTGCTTTTTGAATCAGAAAAATAAGCAGCAGTGATAAATATTTTTTCATCTTTATTTTGATTTCTACAATTGACCTTCAAGGCAATATATGGTTTAATTTTTTTCAACAACCGTTGTTCAAAATTCAGCAACAACTTTTCGGTTGGTTTAGTGCATTTTCAAATTTGCAATCCGAAATTCGTTATCACAAATTTTAATATGTCTGAATTCATCCATCTCCACTCCCATACTCAATATTCCCTGCTTGACGGAGCCGCCAGTATATCCTCCATGTATAAAAAGGCAGCTAAGGATGGAATGAAGGCACTTACTATTACCGACCACGGAAACATGTTCGGGGTCTTCGATTTCGTAGCAGAGGCTAATAAGCACAAACTGGCTGATGGCAATCCGATTAAACCGATTGTTGGCTGCGAATTTTATGTAACTGAGGACCGGCATATTCAAACCTTTACCAAAGACAAAAAGGACAAACGCTACCACCAATTACTAATTGCCAAGAATGCAGACGGCTACAAGAACTTGATGAAACTTTGCTCCCTCGGCTTTACTGAAGGTTTATATGGTAAATATCCCCGTATTGACCGAACATTAATTGAAAAATACCACACCAATCTGATTGCCACCACCTGTTGCATCGGAGCAGAAGTGCCTCAGGCTATTTTGAAGAAGGGTGAAGAGGAAGGACGGAAAGTATTTGAATGGTACTTGAATTTGTTTGGCGAAGATTACTACATCGAATTACAACGCCACGGCATGGCAGAGCAGGAAAAACTGAATGAAGTTTTACTGCGTTGGTCGAAGGAATACAACGTTAAAGTAATTGCCACAAACGATTCGCATTACGTTGACCAGCAGGACTCAAACGCACATGATATTTTGCTTTGCATTAATACCGGAGAAAAGCAAAGCACCCCTACCAACAAAGAGTTTTCGGATGATGATATGAGTATGAAGGGAAAGCGTTTCGCTTTCTTCAACGATCAGTTTTATTTCAAAACACAGCAGGAAATGGCTGAGCTTTTTAAAGATGTCCCACAGGCGGTAGAAAACACGCTCGACATTTTTCATAAAGTAGAACATCTGAATTTAAAGAAAGATATTCTGTTGCCGAATTTCCCGATACCAAAAGAATTTCAGGTTCATGCTGATGATGTTTTGAACCAGTGGGAATATCTCAAACACATCACGCTTGAAGGTGCGCACAAACGCTACAAAGAAATGACTGCCGAAATTGAAGAGCGCATCAATTTTGAATTGCACACTATTAAAACAATGGGCTTCCCCGGATACTTTTTGATTGTTGCTGATTTCATTAAAGCGGGAAGAGATATGGGGGTATTGATTGGTCCGGGTCGTGGTTCGGCTGCAGGAAGTGTGGTGGCGTATTGCATCGGCATTACAAACATTGACCCTATTGCGTACAATCTCCTTTTTGAGCGTTTCTTAAATCCCGACCGCAAAAGCTTACCGGATATTGATACCGACTTTGATGATGAAGGCCGCGACAAGGTAATTGATTATGTAGTGAAGAAATACGGCAAGAACCAAGTGGCGCAGATTGTTACATACAGCACGATGGCTGCCAAGGTGAGTATTAAAGATGTCGCCCGTGTATTGGATTTACCGCTGAATGAATCGCTCGCGCTTACCAAATTAGTTTCTGACCGACCAGGCATTACATTGAACCGGTTGCTCCACGCTCCGCTTGATGGAAAAGACAGTTTGAAGGAAAAAGAACAATTGGCGAGTGAAGAAATTGAAGATGCAAAACTGCTGCGGAAAAAATATAAAAGCGACACACTCGAAAGTAAAGTACTACACGAGGCAGAAATTTTAGAAGGTGGTATGCGCGGCACGGGTGTTCACGCAGCGGGAATCATCATCGCACCAAAAGATTTAACTGAGATTATACCTGTGGCTACATCGAAGGAAGCTGATTTGTGGCTTACGCAATATGAAGGAAAAGTAATTGAAGAAGCGGGAGTTATCAAAATGGACTTCCTGGGTTTAAAAACCCTGACTATTATTCGCGATGCGTTGCAGTTGATTGAACAGAACCGGGGAATAAAAATTGATATTGACACCATTCCACTTGACGATAAAAAAACTTTCGAACTCTATCAGCATGCAGAAACAAATGGCACGTTCCAGTTCGAGTCGCCCGGTATGCAAAAATATTTGAAGGAACTGAAGCCGGATAAGTTGGATGATTTGATTGCTATGAATGCACTCTATCGTCCTGGTCCTATCGCCTACATTCCTGATTATATCGCGCGCAAACACGGCAAGCAAAAAATCTCTTATGATTTGCCCGAGATGGAAGAATTTTTGAAAGACACCTACGGCATTACCGTATATCAGGAGCAGGTGATGCAACTTTCGCAAAAAATCGGAGGCTTTACAAAAGGCGATGCCGATTACCTGCGAAAAGCAATGGGAAAGAAAGACCGCAAGACGCTTGATAAAATGAAAGACAAATTCATTGACGGTGCAAAGGCAAAGAACATGGATCCGAAAAAGCTGGAGAAAATCTGGACCGATTGGGAAGCCTTCGCCCAATACGCTTTCAATAAATCGCACTCTACCTGTTATGCATTTGTGGCTTTTCAAACGGCCTATTTAAAAGCCAATTATCCGGCAGAATACATGAGCGCATTGCTCACCAACAACCAAGGCAATATTGATAAGATTACCTTCTTTATGGAAGAATGTAAACGCATGGGCGTACCGGTAAAAGGACCGGATATAAATGAAAGCGATGTAAAGTTTACGGTGAATGAAAAAGGTGAAATCCGCTATGCGCTTTCTGCAATTAAAGGAGTTGGCGAAGCGGCTGTTGAAGCAATTGTAGCAGAGCGTAAAGCAAACGGACCTTATAAAACCATTTACGATTTAACCCGAAGGGCAAGTGCAAGAGCCATCAACAAAAAAGCTCTGGAATCACTGGGTTATGCCGGTGCCTTCGATTCGTTTACCGGTTACCACCGGGCGCAATATTTTTTACCCGATAAGAAAGACGGCTTAAGCCTTCTTGAAAAAGCTGTGCGGTACGGAAGCAACGTTCAGAACACTTCTGCCTCGCAGCAAAACTCATTGTTTGGCGAAATGCAGAGCGGTGTTGATTTACGGGAACCGTCTTCATTTGGAAGCGATGAATGGAGTCTACTCGAAAAACTTAAGAAAGAAAAAGAAGTAACCGGTATTTATATCAGCGGGCACCCGCTTGACGATTACCGGTTGGAGATTCAAACTTTTACCAACTGCAAACTGAACGAGATTGAGAAAGTAAAAAACAGAGAGGTGAAGGTAGCAGGCATTGTTACCACTACTGAAACTAAATTCTCTAAAAACGGGAACCAGTATTGCCGGTTTACCATCGAAGATTTCAGCGGCACTTACAACTTCACTTTGTTTGGCAAAGATTACATGGCCTTCAAAACTTTCGTAGAAACGCCTAATGCCATGTTGCACATATGCGGCCGCTACCAGCAACGGTGGAATAACGAAACAGAGTTTGAATTTAAAATCAGTAAGATTGATTTGCTAAGTGACATCCGCAACAAGCTCACTAAGTTTTTGACCCTTGAGGTCTCAGCGGTAGAAGTAAACGATAAACTGATAGACGAAATTCAAACGGTGCTTACAAAACACCCGGGTAAAACCAAACTGCGCATTAAGTTTATTGATGAAGAAGAAGGCATTGTAGTTGGCGCCAGTTCCTCGCAAAAGTCGGTTGAAATGAGCAACGATTTGTTTAAAGAGCTGGATTCTATTCGGGTGGTTTATAGTTTGAATTAGTTTATTTACCTTAGATTCCGAACTATATAACTAAGACTTTATATCCAATAAATACCTTTTGATATAATGAATAGTGACAGAGATCATCCTAATTTACAAGTCTCTAGAGGTTATCCCAACTGATTAACCTCATTCTTTCAGAGAAAAATTTATAAGGAAATCATCTTTACCATTAATATTATATACCGCATTCAAATAAAAAGACAATCATTTTTATTTGCAACCTATTCGTTACTTATAAAGCCCTACTAATTAGATAGTTGCAATCTTTTACTTATTGGGTTTGCAACCAACTTATTCTTAAAAAGGGCAAAGTATGTGCACCATTGTTATCATGGTTTTTGA
>CAIYOV010000451.1 GCA_903927935.1 uncultured Bacteroidota bacterium
TTACCTGTATTGAAAAAGTTACGCAAAGAGTTAGGTAAAGCGGAATAAGGTTTTACTCTTTGTTCTCCGTCTACTTCCTGACCCCAAGGACGTACAACGCCATCTAATTTAGGTCCCCAGTTAAAGTTTTCGCGAGAGTCTGGAGCCATTTCACCGCCCTGACCAAATTCAGTTTGTCTAACCGGTAATTTAAGTGGAGAAAGAAAAGAAGTTTGTGTATTGAATGAAACCATAAACTTTTTTCCGGTCCCCTGAGTAAGCCTACCTTTCTTAGTGGTATAAAGTACCGCTCCGTTAGCACCACGTTGACCGTATAGGGCTACAGCCGCTGCTCCCTTTAATACGGTTACAGATTCAATATCCTGAGGATTGATATCATTTCCGCGGTTTCCTGCATCGTACTGATTGTTCAGCACATCATCAAAACCAAAATTAGAATTATCAATAGGAACACCATCCACTACTATAAGCGCGTTGTTATCACCTGTAAAAGATGAGCCTCCGCGCAGGGTAACTTTGGTAGAACCTCCAGGAGCGCCAGTAGAATTGGTAATTTGTGCACCGGCTACTTTACCCTGCAAAGCAGTAAGTGCTGAGCTCTGACTTACTTTGTTTAGCTCATCACCCTTTAAAGTAGTGGTACCATAACCTAACGACCGTTGTTCTCTTTTAACAGCGAGTGCGGTTACCACCACATCATCAAATGTGCTTTGATCAATATCCATTGCAACGTTTAATTCGTTGCTGCTTCCAACAGGCATTACTTTCTTTTTCATGCCCACGTACGTAATTACAATATTCTTTGCTGCGCCATCTACAGCTAAAGAGAATTTTCCTTCCACATCCGTTACTGTTCCGGTCTTTGTTCCTTCTACCATAACGTTGGCACCGATGACAGGTTGCCGGTCTTCAGAAGAAATGACCGTTCCTGTAATAGTTCGTTGAGCAACTGCAAAATTGCAGAGGAAAACGAAAGCGATTACAAGCACTTTGTACATTTGGTTCATACAATATTATTTGGTTAAAAAATAGGTTATCGCAGAGCAAGGTAAACGAATTTATTTCATAAGTTAAAATATTGTTAATACAGAGTTGTGCACACTGAATCCTCATCAATAATGCACGTTATGCCCTTCTTATTAATCTGAGCATAACAATTCTAAAAAGGCTTGGTCGTTCATGAAGCGTAACCGATACTTGCACCCAAGAAGCATTAAAAAGCCCACCAAATGTTGAAAGGGAAAGAAAAAATACTGTTTGCTACTGTAATGCTGCTTACCGGTATGGCTGGTTATTTTGTTGGGAGATTAACTGCTCCTGAACGGATACAAATACAACAAATGGAAACGGCAGCAGTTTGTGAGGATATGAGCGAAAAAAGAGAGGGCGGGCACATTTTGATTAATCCTCTTATTGAGTGTGATAATTACCAGCCTACGCAAAAAAACTCAGTAGTTGAAATGGAAAGGCAGGTTCAAAACTATCTGGTTAAAGCAAAGGAGGAACAAAAAGTTTCTTTCGTTTCTGTCTATTACCGCGATTTAAATTTTGGTGACTGGATGGGAATAAACGAGAAAGAAAATTTTTCGCCTGCCAGTTTACTGAAAGTCCCCATTATGATTACTGCTTATAAAAAAGCAGAAACAGAGCCATCTTTTTTACAAAAGAGAATTCCGTATACCGCACATTTGGATAATAATGCGGTTCCGAATATTACAGATTCCAATATGATTAAAATAGGTAAGTATTACACTATTGAAGACCTGATTGAAAGGATGATTGAGCATTCGGACAATGAGGCTAAAGAGTTATTACTTCAAAATCTGGACGGTAATTTTATTATAAGAGTTATGAAAGATATAGGTATAAACACCATGGGCAATATGAATGGCGATTTTGTATCTGTAAAAGATTATTCGGGTTTCTTCCGCCTGTTATACAATGGCACTTACCTGAATCACGATATGTCTGAAAAAGCGTTGGCATTATTAAGCAAAGTAACTTACAATAAAGGACTACTTGCCGGCTTACCTAAAGGCATTACAGTTGCACATAAATTCGGGGAGAGGGCTTATGCAGATTCTAACCTTAAGCAATTACACGAATGTGGTATAGTTTACATTAATAACTCACCTTATCTTATATGTGTAATGACCAGAGGCACCGATTTTGAAGTGCTCGCTTCGGTAATATCTGATATTTCGGCTATCGTGTATAAAGAAGCTACATCTACAAATTAAATTAGTGAACGGACCAGCTTCTGACTATACTTTTGTTGTACTAACCACGATTATATAGCTTATATTCACCTATCCAAAAGGGTAAATCCATTTTCGTTTATGAAAAAATTCTTCTTAGCTTCTGTCGCAATCTTTCTCTCCACTTTTCTGTTCTCACAAGTCAATCCGAATTATCATGTAGAAATTGTGCGCGATAGTTTTGGTGTGCCGCATATTTTCGGAAAAACCGATGCTGATTGTTCTTACGGCTTGGTTTATGCTGCCTGCGAAGATGATTACACCACCGTGCAATGGGGGTTATTACTCGCCAGAGGAAAACTGGGTTTGACCTTGGGCATTGAGGGCGCTAAAATAGATTATGCAGTACAGTTACTAGGTGTTCCGGATTTTATTAAGAACCATTACAACGATCTATCACCGGAGACAAGAAAACTTTTAGAAGCCGGTGCCGCTGCCGGTAACGACTGGGCAAATAAACATCCGGATAGAATCCGGTACAAAAGTTTATTACCAATTCGCCCCACCGATTTTATTGCAGGCTATATGCTTTCGATGGCGCTGATGACCGGTGTGGACGGGGCAATTAAAAGTGTGGTGGGTGAAAGCGTTCCTACTCTTGAGTATAATAAAGATGCGCGTGGCTCTAATGCACTTGCCATGAATTCAAACATCACTGCTGACGGCAGTGTATATCTCGACTGTAATGCACATCAGCCTTTGGAAGGACCCATGAGTTGGTACGAAGCACATTTACACAGCGATGAAGGATTAAATATTTTGGGCGCTACTTTCCATGGTGCAGTTTCTATTTTTCACGGCACCAACGAAAACCTGGGCTGGGCGCATACCACCAACTATTTCGATGCTATTGATATTTACCAGTTAGAACCGGACCCGAAAAAGAAGAATCATTATTTGGTAGATGGTGTTTCATATAAGCTGGAACAAAGCCGTGCCAAACTTACAGTCAACCTAGCCAAGCATCGCGAGAAGCACAAATTCATTCTCACGATCGGCAAAAAGAAATGGTGGAGTATCTACGGAGCAACTTACGTGAACAAGAAAGGCATGTTTGCCATTCGTCTGGCTTCGAATATGACGGTGAAGAGTGTGGAGGAATGGTATAAAATGAATAAAGCTAAGAACTACACCGAGTTCCGCCATGCACTTGATATGCAGGGCATCATCAACCAATACGTAACTTATGCCGACCGGTTCGATACTATCTATTGCGTGAGCAACGGAGCCATGCCCATTCGCGCAGATGGTTACGATTGGAACACCACCGTACCCGGCAACACAATGAAAACTTTATGGACTAAATTTTTGCCACACGATTCGCTGCCGCATGTTATCAATCCCAAATGCGGTTACGTTTTTGATGTAAACAATACGTCATACAGCATGACAGCAAATGAAGAAAACCCGCAGCCGCTCACCTGCCAGGGCAATATATGTTTTGCCAAATGGCAAACCAACCGCAGCCTTCGCTTTTATGAAATGATGAAAGGTAAAACCAAAATTGACTGGAACGATTTTCTGAAAATAAAATACGACACGCATTACCCGCAAACAGTAACTGCTCCTTTCAAAAGCTTTGACCTTGAAGAAGCTTTTCATCTCGATGAAAAAAAGTATCCCGACATTGCCGATGCCATTTCTATTATGAAAGCATGGAGCGCCAATCGCAGCGGTGATATTGCCGATACCAACGCTACACTTGTTTACAAATGGATTTACGGAACCTACTTTGCAATTAATGATGAAACCGAGAAGAAGTTTATCAAAGACCCTGCTTTTAAACTCGACTATTTTGCCGATGGTGTGCGAAGAGCAAAAACAGAAATGCTGAATGACTTTGGCAAATTGAATGTACCGCTGGGGGAATACCAACGACACCAACGCGGTGATGTGGACCTTCCTACCAGTGGCGGACCGGATATGTGGAATGCTAAATACGGTGACGCTTATGGCAAAGGCAAACGCAGAGTCTCCTCCGGTGAAAGCTATATACTACTCTCTAAGTTTAAGAAAGATGGCAGCTTACCCGAACTGCGCAGCATTGCCTGTTTCGGAAGTAGCAATACTCCCGGGGCAAAACACTTTACAGACCAGATGCAGATGTATGTGCACAACCAAACTAAAGAAGAAAGTTTAAGTAAAGAGTGGGCATATAAACATGCTGAACGAATTTACCATCCTGGCGAGTAAGATAAAAATTCAACTCGGTTAGAAACAAGAATGCCATCACTTGAAGCGATGGCATTCTTGTTTTGTGACCTTATTTTTTAATTCTGAACTTCCGCATAACTCTCAATAGGCGGACAAGTGCACACTAAATTTCTATCACCTAAGCCGTTGTTTACCCTGCCCACACTTGGCCAGAATTTATTTTCGGCAACGAAAGAAAGCGGGAAAGCGGCTTCTTCGCGTGTGTAAGCATGAGTCCATTCATTTGCGGTGATGACACCAAGGGTATGCGGTGCATTCTTTAAAGGATTATCCTTAGGGTCCATCCGGTTTTTCTCAATCGCCTCCATCTCTCCCTTTATAGCAATCAGCGCATCGCAGAATCTGTCTAACTCTGCTTTATCTTCACTCTCTGTCGGTTCAATCATCAATGTATCGTGCACAGGGAACGAAACCGTTGGAGCATGAAAACCATAATCCATCAAACGCTTCGACACATCTTCCACTTCAACGCCCGATGTTTTTTTAAACGCATGAAAATCTAAAATCAACTCGTGCGCCACCCGGCCATATTCTTTGCCCACATACAATATCTGAAAATGTTTTTCGAGGCGCGCCTTCATATAATTTGCATTCATGATGGCATATTTGGTAGCCTCGGTTACACCGGTTGCTCCCAACATTCTTATATAACCGTACGAAATTAAAAGAATGCTCGCGCTGCCGTATGGCGCAGAACTAACTCCGTGAATCGCTTTTTCGCCACCGGTCTTTGCCAACGGGTTACCAGGAAGATATGGAGCGAGATGTTTCGCCACACAGATAGGTCCCATGCCGGGGCCGCCACCACCGTGGGGTATGGCAAATGTTTTGTGCAGATTGATATGGTTTACATCGGCACCGATAATGCCCGGAGCCGTTAAACCAACTTGCGCATTCAGGTTCGCACCATCCATATATACCTGTCCGCCATTGGCGTGTATTACTTCGCAGATATCTTTGATAGCACTTTCGAAAACTCCATGTGTTGACGGATAGGTTACCATGAAACAGCAAAGGTTGTCCTTATGCTCTTCGGCTTTTTTCAGCAAATCAGCAAAGTCAATATTACCATGAGAGTCTGTTTCCACAACAACTACTTTCAGCCCTGCCATAACAGCAGTAGCCGGATTTGTACCGTGTGCCGAAGCAGGAATCAGGGCCACATTTCGATGCCCCTGACCAATATCTTTCTGATAAGCACGAATAACCAGTAAGCCTGCATACTCGCCTTGCGCTCCCGAATTTGGCTGAAGAGAAGTTGCGGCAAAGTTGGTTATCTCGCTCAGGTAATTTTCGAGTGCTGTAATTATTTCCTGATAACCTGCTGCCTGGTCTTTAGGCACAAACGGATGTATGTTTGCAAACTCAGGCCAACTGATTGGTTCTAACTCTGCAGCAGCGTTTAATTTCATAGTGCAGCTTCCGAGGGCAATCATTGATTTGGTGAGTGACAAATCTTTGTTCTCTAAACTTTTGATGTAACGCATTAACTGGCTCTCGCTGCGGTGCGTATTAAACACCGGATGGGTGAGGTAAGCGGAAGTTCTTTTTAAACCCGCTGGCAACTCTAAGGACTGAGGGGCATATCGGTAAATGTCAAAAGTATAATCGTCTTTTCCTACAGCGCAGGCAAACACGTTTACAATGTCCACTACATCTTCCGGTTGTGTAGTTTCATCGAGCGAAATAGAAATGCCGGTTTCATCGTAAAAGAAATTCATCTCTTTGTTCAAAGCCAGTTGATGAATAAAATCATGTTTCTGCTCATGTCCGGTGGTATCAATCTTCAAAGTATCGAAGTGAAATTCATTGGTGATTTTGAAACCTAGATGATGCAGTTCTTTTTTCAGAATTGAAGTTAGAGTGTAAATACGCTGTGCAATATTCTTTACCCCATCTGCCCCGTGATAAACCCCATACATACCCGACATGATGGCGAGGAGAGCCTGTGCGGTGCAAATATTTGAAGTGGCTTTCTCTCTGCGTATATGCTGTTCGCGCGTTTGCAAAGCCATACGTAAAGCAGGTCTGCCTTGCGAGTCAACACTCACACCGATAATTCTGCCCGGTAAAATTCTTTTGTAATCGTCTTTAGTGGCGAAGTATGCTGCGTGTGGTCCGCCATAACCCATTGGCACACCAAAACGCTGCGAGTTTCCTATTACACAATCGGCACCGAACTCGCCCGGAGGGGTAAGCAAGGTAAGTGATAATAAATCAGCAGCCACGCATACATAACATTCCAGTGAATGACATTTTTCAATAAACCCTTTATAGTCCAGCACACTTCCATCCATTGAGGGATATTGCAGCAAGGCTCCGAAAAAATCTTTATCGAGTGTAACCGTACTATAGTCGCCAATAATCACTTCAATTCCCAGCACTCCCGCGCGGGTTTTGATCACGTCAATAGTTTGCGGAAAGCAAAGATTAGAAACGAAGAACTTATTGTGCAGCGCATCTTTCTTATTCTTCAGTCCCCAGAACATGTGCATGGCTTCGGCAGCAGCAGTTCCTTCATCGAGCAGCGATGAATTGGCAATAGGCATACCGGTAAGGTCGCTGATCATGGTTTGGAAATTCAGAAGCGCCTCCAGTCTTCCCTGAGCAATCTCGGCCTGGTAAGGTGTATATTGCGTGTACCATCCCGGATTCTCTAAAATATTTCTGCGGATTGCAGCCGGTGTAATGTTGTTGTAATAGCCCATACCGATGTAACTTCTGAATACTTTATTTTTTGCGGCTTTCTTCTTCAGCTCTCTTAAATAATTGTATTCGCTCTGTGCGTCAGGAAGACTAAGTTTTTCGGTTCTGCGAATATTTGCGGGAACGGTCTGGTCAATTAATTCATCCAGACTGTTTACTCCGATGGTTTTCAGCATCTCGGCAGTTTGGGTTTCGTTTGGTCCAATGTGGCGGTTTACAAAGTGGTCGGTTGAGCGCAGATTTATCATGTATTTTGCTTTTTGAATGGTGGCGCGAAAATAACAAAGCACAGAACTATTTGTTCGGCTTAAAATGGTTTTCAACGTTCAATGCACAAA
>CAIYOV010000452.1 GCA_903927935.1 uncultured Bacteroidota bacterium
AGGCAATCACTCCAAAAAAAGAAATTAGTTTGGAGTTGGTAATAAAACTTCGGCTAAGAAACAAAAACAAGATAATAAGAGTAACAAGTCCGATTGCAATCAAGGCATACTGGATATTTATTTTTCGTTCTTCTTCGGACTTTGTTTTTTCAGATGCTAACTCTTGCTGTCGTAATTGTTCATTAAACTCCAATGTTTGCAATCGATTAATTTTTTCATTGCTGAAAACACTATCTCTTGTTTCAATCATTAGTTGTTGATACTTGAACGCACTATCAATCTTATTTTCCTGTTTGTAAAGTTTGGTCAATAATGCGGCTGCTTGCAATTGCTGAACCAGTAAATTAAATTTTTGGTCAATCAAAAAACCTTTTGTGGCGTAGTAAATCGCTGAATCCCGTTGATTGAAGCGGTCAAAATGTTCGGCAAATTCGCAATAGCCACGGGCAAGCAAACGGATTTCATTTATCTCTGTATTCAATTGAAACGATTGTCTGAAAAATTCAACGGCCAATTGTTCTTTTCCCATCTTGGAATAAATGACTCCCATTGCAGAGTGTATTCCCCCTCCATAAACATTTTTGCCTTGAAACTTTCTGAAATACATGGATAGACATTCCTGAACATAGGTGTATGCAGAATCCAGGATGCCGAGTTGTTCATAGGATTTTCCCTTGTCAACTAAAAGTGTATTTAATACCTGATTGTCGGGAATTGACCTCGTTAAATTTTCCGCTTTTGTATAATAGTTTATTGCCTCCCGATAATTGCCTGCATTTCTGTTTACCATTGCAATACCGTTGTAAATGCGCCCTATAAGGAGGGTGTCTGCAAGCGGTTCAGCTAATTGCAATGCTTTAAAATAGGTTTCCTTCGCATCAGGGTAATTTCCTGCCCACCACAATGAACCCGCAAGATTTAATAATGCCTTCGCTTCAGTACCGGCAGGGAAACTATTTCTGTTTTTTATACAAATTAGCAATACTTGCTGTGCATAAAATACCATTGAATCATTGCTCACATATTGATACATGTCAGCTATGTTCCATAAGATTTGCATTTTAAAGCTGTCTACATTTTCTGTGGCTAATAAATGATGCAACAACTGGATTGTTTTCCTGGAGTATAACACCATTGAATCAGGATTGGTGTTAGCATATGCTTTGCTAATTTGAAAGTCTAAACTAATTTTCACAGTGTCTGCCTTTGCTATTGACAGTTGTTGTTTCAAACTGTCAATATGAGTTTGCTGTGCATTTGTAAGTGCAACGCAAAAGAGAAAAAGGAATGTAAAGCAGTATTTTATTTTTGTCATGTTGAAAATAGCTGATTTGTAATAGTTAATTTCTTGCAGTCAGTCAAAATTAGCAGGTCGCCCGAGTATGACGTACAACGGGAAGACTTTGTGCAGGAGGGGCATTAGTAATCCTTTGCCCACAGCCGCTGCTGATTGAAAAACTGCTGTTGAAGTTAAGAACTTAAGTTGAATTCCGATAGCTATCGGGAGTTTGTCGAGCCCGAACCAAAGCCTGGCTTTGCACTTAGCTGAAATTAGTTTGTTGAGTCACAGTTTTGGCAAACTGCTTGTTAGCGGTTCGTTGTTATTATGTTAGTCTTGGTTGTCCAATTTAAGCCGCCAATTGTATAATGTTTCTGCCCGTCTGTTCTCCCCACGAACGGGCAACATAAATGCCATTGCTTTTTTTGTATTTTATATTTTTTGTATTAAGCGTTGTGGTATCGGCTATAGCCGTTGGTCGAAGACCAAACGGCGGCAACTACCTACGGCGGCTAAAAACCCAATATTATTTGGCGCTGTACTTATTGCTTAAATTCTGTTTGCTTGCGCTGTCGCAATAAGAAGAAATTTATTAGCAAAGTACTTAGCATGGGAACTAATAAAATAATAAAGAAAACCAAATAAGAAACATTTACGATGGGCTGTGGCATACCTTGTATGAATATTCCTTTTCCAATTGGCCCTTGAGAGAAAACAAATCCTTGTGTTAAGTTCCAGCCCAAGTGAATTGCACAGGGTATGTAGAGTGAGAAAGTTTTTGCATACCCATATGCATATAAAAGCCCCATAATTCCTGTAATGACAAAAGTCATTGCCATTTGTATGGGATTTCCAATTACTTCATGGGAGAACCAATGATAAATTCCGAAAGCAATTGCTGAGATCATAATTGCTTTCAGAGAACCAATTTTTTTAATGAGAATATAAAAAATTATGCCTCTAAAAATTAGTTCTTCAAACAGTACCGACTTAACATTCCACCAAACCGCTTCTAGAATAATATTAGGTGTAAGGGAATGGTTTAGGCTCCATTGCTCTTTTGCGAAATACATGCGCAAGAAGAAGCCTGTTGAGCAACAAATAGCAGTAATTAAGAAGAATAGAACGAAATCAAATAGCCTTCCTTTTGTTGGGTAGAATCCTAAAAAAGACAAACTCCCTTTTTCAAAAAGCCAAACTATTAACCAAGAAAGGGAAAGCTGAACGATAATACCTATCATATTTTATTTTTAATCTGAAAATGCAATTTTAGCTTGCACACAAGGGTCGAGGTTTTGCAAAGGCAGGGAATTCATTGCTTGTCCAGTCAGAATCTAAAGCCAAGTTGAAAAGCTGAAGTTATGAACTAATCCTGAAAATTGAATGTCGAGTTCGAACCGCTGCTGATATTTGCACATTGCTGATGTTTCAAGGTTCCGTCAGTTTTTGCAAATACCAATGCTGGGGGTTGTAGGTTAGTCGGTCAGCCACAATTGCACCAAGCTATTTTTATGCATTCTTGCTACTTTCATTCGGATCTTTCATCTTATCTTCTAATTTATCAATGGTTTTTTTTGCATTTGCCAATCTTGTCGCTTTATTTTTCTCGACCAGTTTTACTGTTGTCCATTTTTCTAATTTATGGTGCAAGGGCACAAGCAAAGCTGCAATACAAACTAACCCAAGCAACATGAAGATAGGGGAGTGATGAGTAATTCTTTCTAAGAATGGATGGAGTAATAAATTGA
>CAIYOV010000453.1 GCA_903927935.1 uncultured Bacteroidota bacterium
CAGCGTTTAACGCGGATTTTGACGGTGACCAGATGGCGGTGCACGTTCCATTGAGTAATGCTTCTATTCTTGAAGCACAATTGCTGATGCTCGGATCGCACAACATTTTGAACCCGCAAAACGGAACTCCTATTACGCTTCCTTCTCAGGACATGGTTCTTGGTCTATACTATATGACCAAAGAAAAGAGAACTACGAAAGAGGTGAAGGTGATTGGCGAAGGCTTGAAATTCTACGGAGCTGAAGAAGCGATAATCGCTTACAACGAAGGTAAAGTTGAATTGCACGCTACCGTTAAGTGCCGTGTTCGCGTGAAAAATGCGAAAGGCAAATTTGAAATGAAACTGATGGATACAACCATGGGTCGTATCATTCTGAATCAGGTAATGCCTGATGCGGTTGGTTTCGTAAACAAGATGCTGGGTAAAAAGCAATTGAAAGATGTAATCGGAAATATTCTGGCTGAGTCGAACATTCCGACCACAGCTAAGTTCCTGGATGATATCAAGAAATTAGGATTCTTCTATTCTTTCCGCGGTGGATTGAGCTTTAACCTGCGCGATGTGGTAGTGCCAAGCGGTAAAGAGAAATTGTGCAAAGACGCACAGAAGAAAGTGGATGAGATTTACGAAAGTTATCAGGAAGGTTTTATTACCGATAAAGAGCGTTTCAATCAGGTTGTCGATATCTGGACGCATACCGATAGCCAGTTGACAATTCAGTTGATGAAACAAATCAGCGAAGACAAGCAGGGATTCAACTCTATCTTCATGATGTTGGATTCAGGAGCGAGAGGTTCAAAACAGCAGATTAAACAGCTTTCAGGAATGAGAGGTTTGATGGCTAAGCCGCGTAAATCGGGTTCAACCGGAAGCGAGGTTATCGAGAACCCAATCTTGGCGAACTTTAAAGAAGGTCTTTCGGTATTGGAATACTTTATCTCAACACACGGTGCACGTAAAGGTCTATCCGATACGGCCTTGAAAACTGCGGATGCGGGATACCTGACCAGAAGATTGGTTGACGTTGCGCAGGATGTGGTTATTAATGATGTGGACTGCGGAACACTTCGTGGTATCACTATTTCTGCATTGAAAGATAACGAAGATGTAGTTGAACCATTGTTCGATCGTATTCTTGGTCGCACTTCATTGCTGGATGTTGCGCATCCTGAAACAGATGATATTTTGGTTGAAGCAGGACAGGAAATTAACGAAGCAACAGCGCGCTTAATTGAAGCGAGTGGAGTTGAGTCGGTTGAAATCCGTTCGGTGTTGACTTGCGAAAGCACGAAAGGTGTTTGCGTAAAATGCTACGGAAGAAATCTTGCTACAAACAGAACAGCTGAAGAAGGTGATGCAGTGGGAATTATTGCTGCACAGTCAATCGGTGAGCCGGGAACACAGTTGACTCTCCGTACCTTCCACGTTGGGGGTATTGCGAGCATGAGTGCTACCGAAAGCCAGATGAAAGCTAAGTTTGATGGTATCATTCAGTTTGACGGTGTTCGTTTAACGAATGGTGTAGATGACAGCGGTGAGAAGATAAACATTGTTATAGGTCGTACCGGTGAAATGAGAATTGTGAAGGAAGATAATCCCGACAAGACGTTAATTTCAAACCACATTCCTTACGGTGCTACCATGTTTGTAAAAGACGGTAAGCATGTGAAGAAAGGCGATGTTATTTGCCAGTGGGATCCATACAACAACGTTATCATTTCTGAACATGCCGGTAAAGTGAAGTTCGAGCAGATTATCGAGAACATAACTTACCGCGATGAAATGGATGAGCAAACCGGTCACCGAGAGAAAGTGATTATTGAGTCGAAAGACAAAACCAAAATTCCATCCATTATTGTTGAGCACGGAAAAGAAGGAAAGGTTTACAACTTCCCGGTAGGTGCGCACATTGTGGTTGATAATCACGAGCAGGTTAAACAAGGTCAGATTATTGCCAAGATACCGAGAGTAATGGGTAAGGTGAAGGATATCACCGGAGGTCTTCCGCGTGTAACCGAGTTGTTCGAAGCTCGTAATCCAAGTAACCCAGCTACTGTTGCAGAAATTGACGGTGTTGTTCGTTTCGGAGGTGTGAAGAGAGGTAACCGCGAAATAATTATTGAAAGCCGCGATGGAGAAGTTACAAAATATCTCGTTCCGCTTTCCAAACACATTTTGGTACAAGAGCAGGATTTCGTTCGTGCAGGAACACCGCTTTCAGATGGTGCAACTACACCAAGCGATATTCTTCATATCAAAGGACCGTTTGCGGTTCAGGAATATCTGGTGAATGAAATTCAGGAAGTTTACCGTTTACAGGGTATCAAGATTAACGATAAGCACGTAGAGGTAATTGTTCGCCAGATGATGGGCAAAATGATTATTGACGATCCGGGCGATACACGTTTCTTGGAAGGAACATCGGTTGAGAAATTCAACTTGCTCCGCACTAACGATGAACTGTTCGATAAAAAAGTGGTAACAGAAGCAGAAGATTCTACGAATCTCAAACCGGGCCAGATGGTTACTCTACGTGCCATTCGCGAAGAGAATTCTATTCTGCGCAGAGCTGATAAGAAGTTGGTTGAATTCCGCGATGCTATTCCGGCAACTGCTTCATCGCAATTGCAGGGTATTACCCGCGCATCTCTCTCTACTTACTCGTGGATTTCTGCAGCATCGTTCCAGGAAACTACGAAGGTGTTGAGCACGGCTTCTATCCAAGCTAAGCAAGATTACCTTGAGGGCTTGAAAGAAAACGTAATTGTTGGTCACAAAATACCTGCAGGAACCGGCTTACGCAGATTCAAGAAAATTATAGTAGCTAACACCGATGATTTAGCCCGTATGGAAAGTAACCGCAAGGTAACTGAAACCGGAGTTGAATTGTTGGGATAAACCCCTAAATCCCCTAAAGGGGACTTTAATACAAAGCCCTTCGAGTTTTCGAAGGGCTTTTTTATTTGTGCAGAAAACTACTTTTGTCTCAATAAAAATGAAACTATGGTAAATGTGGTAACCGATGCAGATTTCAAACAGAAATTAGCGGAGCATCCGAAAGTAATTGTAAAGTATTATGCCGACTGGTGCGGCTCGTGCAAATTGTTTGCACCTAAATTTAAGCGCCTATCCAACGATGAGCGATTTGTAGACATCGAATTTTTAGAAGTAAATGCCGAGGAAAATCAGGAGGCCCGAAAAGCGGGCGGAGTAGATAATCTTCCTTTTATGGCAACTTTTAAAAACGGAGAATTGGTAAAAGGAGCAGCCACTTCTAAGGAGGAATTTGTAGTTAGTATGTTAGAAGAAATAAAATAAGAGCCATGCAGTTACCGGTAATAAAAAAACTATCCGAAACTTTCTCTCTTGAGCAATTGAAAGCTGCCGAAGAAGCGATTATGAATGAGCAGAAACCCGCTATGGAAATAGAAGGCAAAGATGAAGGCGAACAACTCACGCACGTGCTGGCAGCAATTGATATTCTGAACGATATGCAACAGAACAAAGTTGATTTGCGAACTGCACTCAGAAATTATTCGCAGCGGGTGAGGAACTCAATCAGTTAAAACAAAAAAGGGCTTCGATCGAAGCCCTTTTTTATTGAATGCAATTAATCTTAGTGTTTGCCTAAATAATCAGCAACACCAGCGTGAGTATCTTTCAAACCTTCTTTTCCTTTGCTCCAGTTAGCCGGGCAAACTTCCCCTTTCTCTTCAAAGAATTGTAAAGCATCTACCACACGGATAGCTTCTTCAATATTTCTTCCGATAGGTAAATTGTTAACTAATTGATGCTGAACAATACCGGTACGGTCAATCAAAAACAAACCGCGGTAAGCAATCAGTTCAGAAGTTGCCTGCATTTGGTTGTTGTCATCGTAAAAATATTCTCCGTTCAACACATCGAAATTAGCTGAGATAGTTTTGCTGGTGTCAGCCACCACCGGATAAGTAACACCTTTAATGCCTCCTTGCTTTTTATCTAACTGCAACCAACCCCAGTGTGATTGCTCTGTATCAGTAGAGCAAGCTACAACCGCTACGTTGCGGCTTTCAAATTCAGCCAGTTTTTCCTGAAAAGCGTGAAGCTCGGTAGGGCAAACAAACGTGAAATCTTTCGGGTAGAAGAAAAAGATTACATACTTCTTACCGATATACTGTTCGAGAGAAAAATTTTCTACAATTTCTTCTCCGTTAATAACTGCCTGTGCTTTAAACGAAGGCGCTTTTTTACCTACTAATACTGCCATGATTTCTATTTTTTAGTTATTGAATATTTTTTGAGAACGCAAATATAAATGCACGGCAATAACGAACAACTGATAAATGCTTTTAGTTCAAATGATTTCTTTCAGACGCTCCAGCACATAAAACACAGCGGGGCAGGTTGTGCTATTCTGAAAAGTAATATTAGGGCGCTCGAAGAATTCTCCGCTATCCGTATAGGGATAATTAGCGCAATCCCGCGGACGGGCATCATAAATGCTGCAATAATTATCGCTGCCCAGGAAAGGGCAAGGCGATTTTTTCACTACATAATCTCCGTCTTCATCTAAGCGCAGATATTTTTCAATCATGTCGCCTTGTTTCATGCCGAGATATTTGGAGATGCGTTCTATATCAGGTTTTTTAAATCTTGGAGAAATTGTTTTACAGCAGTTGCCGCATTTCAGGCAATCTATTTTTGAAAATGCTTCGTCATGTAAATCGGGTAAGTGTTTTTCGATACCACGCATGCGTTTAGCTTTATCGAGAAACTGTTTGTTTTCTTTCTTCTTTTTCTCAGCTTCTTGTTGCCAGGTTTCTTCCTTAAACTGCATGGTGGATATTATGTGAACACAAATAAACAGAAACGAAATCTGAAACCGTTACAAAAACTATATTCGCACCTCGAATAACCAAATTCGATGACAAAAACCTTCTCTTCTGTTCCCGCTGTTTTATTGCTTGCTGACGGAACTGTTTTCCACGGCAGATCTCTTGGTAAAATAGGAATCACTTCCGGTGAAATCTGTTTCAATACTTCCATGACCGGCTATCAGGAAATTTTTACTGACCCGAGTTACTTCGGTCAGATGATTATTATGACCAACGATCACATTGGCAACTATGGAGTAAAAGCTGATGAAGTAGAGTCGAAGAGCGTAAAAATTTCAGGTGCTATTTTCAAAAAATATTCAGCACAGAATTATTCGCGCATCAGTGGTGAGAGTTCGTTGCAGGATTGGTTTGAGAAAAACAATACGGTTGGAATTTCGGATGTAGATACCCGTGCACTTACGATTCATGTACGCAAGAACGGAGCCATGAATTGTATCATCAGTTCAGAAACTACCGATGTAGAAGTTTTGAAAAAGAAGTTGAGTGAAGTTCCCAGTATGGATGGACTTGACTTAGCTGCGAAAGTAACCACCGGTGAGCCGTATTACTATGGCGATGAAAAATCTAAACTGCGTGTAGCGGTTTTAGATTGCGGTATAAAAGAAAACATTTTGAAGTGCATGACCGACCGCGGCATTTATGCCAAGGTGTTTAACGCAAAAACTTCTTTCAAAGAAATGGAAGCGTTCAAGCCAAATGGATATTTTGTTTCTAACGGTCCCGGTGACCCTGCACCTATGGATTATGCGATTAAAACAGTGAAAGAAATTCAGGAGGCTGATAAACCTTTGTTCGGAATTTGTTTGGGGCATCAGTTGCTCGCTTTAGCCAATGGAATTCCCACCCATAAAATGCACCATGGCCACCGTGGTGCAAATCATCCGGTGAAAAATCTTGTAACCGGATTGAGTGAAATTACTTCGCAAAATCACGGCTTTGAAGTTTCGAGAGCTGATGTTGAAAAATCAAAGTCGGTTGAAGTAACACACGTAAACCTGAATGATAATACCATTGAAGGAATCCGCATAAAAGGAAAGAAAGCATTTAGTGTGCAGTATCATCCCGAGAGTTCTCCCGGTCCGCATGATTCGCGTTATTTGTTCGACCAGTTTATTGAAAACATGACAATGTGATAATTTGACGATATGACAATGAAATATAATTTACTTCTGTTGTCTGCTATCTGTTGTTTGTTGTGTGCGTGTACCCAAAACCAAAATCAAATTCCTGTTGTTGGCAGTTTAGATTCTACGGCTATTGCAATTGATACAGTAATGCAAAAAGGTTTTGAAAGTTCGTATGAGTTTCATAAAACTTTAACCGTTCATGAAAAATTAGTTTACGATGTAGTGGGTTATGGTGGTTCTGCTTCGGCAGGTGAATATGCTATTTTAAGAAGAGGAGCCGATAACAAAACGGATACCGTGATGAAAGGAAAGCGTGATGGAATAATTGCCGATGCTTTTTTAGCTGATTCAAATAACAACCGGAGAGAAGAAATTTATCTAGTGATTCAAAATCCGTCTAACAGTTCACAAAAAAAGTCATTAAAGTATGAAGTGAAATAAATAGATACTCATTATTTATTTTCACACTTTCATTATCAAATCAATACCATGGCACATATAGAAAAAATACACGCGCGACAAGTTCTTGATTCAAGAGGAAACCCTACTGTTGAAGTAGATGTAATTACAAGCAATGGCACTATGGGTAGGGCGATTGTTCCTTCTGGAGCTTCTACCGGTAAGCACGAAGCGGTTGAACTGCGCGATGGTGACAAGAAAAAATATTTAGGTAAAGGAGTTTTGAAAGCGGTAAATAACATCAATACTTCTATCGCAAAAGAAATTGAAGGGCTAAGTATATTCGAACAAAACGCGATTGATCAGATTATGATTCTGCTCGATGGTACACCAAACAAAGCAAAACTTGGAGCGAATGCCATCCTTGCTGTATCTCTCGCAGTAGCAAAAGCAGCAGCAGAAGAATTAGGAATGCCGCTTTATCGTTATGTGGGTGGGGTGAATGCGAATACACTTCCTATTCCGTTGATGAATATTTTGAACGGAGGTGCTCATGCCGATAACAAAATAGATTTTCAGGAATTCATGATTGTGCCAACCGGTGCCGATACTTTCAGTGATGCACTTAGAATGGGAGTGGAAGTTTTTCATAATCTGAAATCAGTTTTGAAGAAGAAAAAATATTCGACCAACGTAGGCGATGAAGGCGGCTTTGCTCCTGAAATCGGTAGCAACGAAGAAGCGATTGAAACTGTGCTTGCCGCTATTGAAGCTGCGGGTTACAAACCGGGTAAAGATATTTCAATTGCGATGGATGCTGCCAGCACCGAGTTCTACGATGAGAAAGCTAAAGTTTATCACTTCCATAAAAGCAATGGAAAGAAATTAAGCAGCGAAGAAATGGTGAACCATTGGGTAAACTGGTGCAAAAAATATCCGATTGTTTCTATCGAAGACGGTATGGCAGAAGACGACTGGAAAGGCTGGAAACTGCTGACGGAAAAAATAGGCAGCAAAGTTCAGATAGTTGGCGATGATTTGTTTGTTACCAACGTGAACCGTTTACAAAAAGGGATTGATGAGAAAATTGCGAATTCAATTTTGGTAAAAGTGAATCAAATCGGTTCGCTTACAGAAACAATCAATGCCGTAACACTCGCTCAACGAAATTCATATACCTCTGTAATGAGTCACCGGAGCGGTGAAACTGAGGATGTTACTATAGCCGATTTAGCCGTAGCGCTCAACTGCGGACAAATTAAAACGGGTTCTGCTTCGCGCACCGACAGAATTGCCAAATACAATCAGTTGCTTCGTATTGAAGAAGAATTGGGACCAATGGCCTATTACCCTGGAAGAAAGTTTAAGTATTTACGATAAGTAAACTTAATCAGATAATGACATTACCATCATCTGATTAAAACTTTTTACATTAGTTTTAATGATGAAAGAAATCCTTCTCTCACTTCTTTATC
>CAIYOV010000454.1 GCA_903927935.1 uncultured Bacteroidota bacterium
CAACAACAGCAAATGCAGTCTCAAACGTAAAATTAAAAACATGGAAGGTGTAGAAGTACCACAGGTGGAATTATCACAAGAAGGATATAATGCAGAAGTAGCATTATCCTTGATGGATTCTTTTCCTCAGCTACAAAAAGCAGAGGGAATGAAAGAGTTGATCGACTTAGTAAAAGAGCCGACCCCGAAAGTAGTTGCCCCAAAGGAAGAAGTAAAAGAAGAAGTTAAAGGCGAAAAGCCCGCCGAAGAAACTCCTGCTACAGCGGTAGTAGAAGACGATGACGAAGAAGTCGAAGGCGAAAGTGTATTATTCAGCAAACAGGCAAAGAAATACGCATTCAAAGATGAATCAGAGGCTATGGAAGCCTTTAAAAAGAAATTCAATATAACAGACGTAAACAGTTTTGGTAAAGTATTAAAGGGCTTGGATGAATCCAGAAAAGCAGCCCAGAAGCTACCTGAACTTGAGTCTAAATTATCCGAGGTGGACAAGTATTTTCAGAGTCTACCTCCTGAATTAGCGCAATCTCTTTTTGCTTTCGGTAAGAATGAAGATTATATCAAAGCTTTCGAGCAGACAGTTCGCCAGCCTGATTTTTCAAAACCCGCCGAAGCACATGATGCTATAAAATTAATCGAGTATTACAAACCAGGAAAGTTTTCTCAGGAAGACTTAACGGAGTTCAAGAGCGATCCTGATAGCTACCCAGCGATCTCGGCACTCTACGAGTTCATCAAATCAGACCTATACCCAAATTCACAGGAATTGGTAAAAAGTAAACGTGCTGCCTTTGAACAGAGTGCTGCTAAACGGCTTGAAGCCATTAACGCATCTATCGACAGTTCCGTTGAACATCACCTAAAATTGTTTCCTGACACCGATGATCGCAAACTTAACAAGGTTAAGAAGACTCTCGCTGCCAGTGACGATCAGAAAATTCTTGGATTTTTCAAAAACCCTGATGGTACTTACCGTCCGGAGGCTGTAGAAAATCTGATTATGCTTGAATACGGGAAAACCGAAGTCAATGCCTTAAAGAAACTGATTAAGGAACAGAACAAGAGTACCGAAATGGCTGTTAATGCAAAGACAAAAACGCCTGAATCCGGTGCTGGTACTAATCCAATTGATCAGCAAAGGTATGAGGAAGCCAGACAAACCCTAAACCAGTTTGCTCCGGGTTACGATCCGTATAAACCGAAAAAATAACTTTTAAAACCAAGAAACTATGTCTATTTATGGTGGCACTTTAGCCAAATATACCGACGAAAATCTCAATGCGCTGGCTTCAACCTATGCAACAGATTATTCAAAAACCACTACTGACCTTATTAAAAGGTCGGTGCATTCGATTATCTATGACATTGCCCCAAAGCAATTCTATGATATGACCATTCTCGATTCTATGCCGGCAGAAACAGCTCCCGATACGGAGTTCTTCTTCGCTGTGAAGACTTATTCCCGTTACCCATTGACTGTTGCTTCTCCTGGCGTTGCTTCCCCCGGAGCAAATGCTACTCAGGATATCCCTACTTCCGACACTACCATGTGTGCTGTTGATAACGTAGTTTGTTATCCTGACGGCACGAAAGGTTTGATTACCGTGGTTACTCTTAATACAAAAGTAACTGTTCGCCCTTACACTGGTGGCACTTTACCAGCAGTTACCGCTACCCAGACTTTACCAATCCTCGGTCCGGTCGAAGGTGATGCTTCTGATGACATCAAGACTTATTTCCGTCTGGATATCGAAGAAAGATACAACTTCGTTCAGCAGTATGTAAAGGCAATGAAATGGGGTGAAGTTGAAATCGAAAGGTATCGCAGAAATGGAACTTTCAGCAATTACTTACAGATGAACCGCACAGAGTTCTTCGATCAGGTAAGAATTGACCGTTCAAACTTCTACTGGTTGGGAACACGTGGTGAGTTAACAATCGCCAACGGTAATAAAGTAAAAATGGCTGGCGGTATCTACCAGACTATGATTGAAATGGGAACACAACAGTTCTCAGCGACTTCTTCCACACTGGCATCAGCATTAGAGGATGCAGCTCTTTCAACTAACTATAAAGAGTATGGTGCAGTTCGTTTCTTATATGCTACTCCAAGGCTTTGTTTAGCTGTTTCTAAGGCTTACAAAGATACTCTTACCCGTTACACTCCTGATAGCAAAGTAGCTGACCTTATGTTGGATATGATTAAGATCGGAGATTCGGACATCGTTCTTGTACCTATGAAAAGGTTCATTGATACTGCTTCCTTCCCTGTATCTTTCCAGAATAAAATGTTCTTGATTGACCAAACATCTATCATCCCAATGAAATTCATGGCAGAAAGCTATGGCACAACCTTGGGTCGTGTTAATAATGGTACTCTGAAAAAATATAGCGAAGAGTGGGTATCTATGGACTTCTCACAGAAGTTCTTAAATCCTCTGGGCTGCGCTATTATTAACTACTCATAATATTTTCGGCGGAAGGTTATTAACGTGATAGCCTTCCGCTATTTTTAAACACCCAAAAAATAAATATGGAAAAGCAATTTAAGAATCCTCAGTTTAATAAAGTGTTGAGCGACCTCAAGAAAGATAATCCAAATCTCACTCCTGATGAAGCAATGGCGGAAGCAAAGTTGGCTTATTGTTTGAAGTTTGATATCCCCTTTCCTGCCGAGCAGCCGGAAGAAGAAGTCGTAGAAGTACCTGCTCAGGATTTTACAGCAGCACTTGCTGAAATGAGAGCTTCCTTGCAGAAGGAATTTAACCAGAAACTTGCAGAACAAAGGCTCGCCGACAAGAAACAAAATGCTCCGGCTCCTACCTATAATGAGGTAGACCTTGATGACTATATCCCTGATGGGGTATTTTATTTCAGGCACTTACACGCCTATACAATGTATTCCTA
>CAIYOV010000455.1 GCA_903927935.1 uncultured Bacteroidota bacterium
AAATGGGCTTATTCAGTTTTTTTACAAAAGAGCATAGGGACGACCTCAACAAAGGTTTGGAGAAAACCAAAGAAGGATTCTTCTCTAAACTTACCCGTGCGGTTGCCGGCAAAAGCAAGATTGATGACGAGGTGTTGGACAATCTGGAAGAAGCATTGATTTCTTCGGATGTAGGCTTGCCCACTACCATCAAAATTATTAAGCGGATTGAAGAGCGGGTAGCAAAGGATAAGTTTGTTACTACCGGTGAAATGAATCAACTGATTAAGGAGGAGATTGAAAACATCCTGACTGAAAACAAAAATCAGGACGCAGAAAACTTCGATACACCAGCCGATAAGAAACCATACGTAATAATGGTGGTTGGTGTAAACGGTGCGGGTAAAACTACCACTATTGGCAAGCTCTCTCATCAGTTCAAAAACAATGGAAAGAAAATTCTCTTGGGCGCAGCAGATACTTTTCGTGCTGCAGCCGTAGACCAGTTAGAAGTTTGGGCAAAGCGCAGCGATGTGGAAATGGTACGAGGTCAGCATAATGCAGACCCTGCTTCGGTGGCGTATCAAGCGATTGAACGCGGTGTGGCCGTTGGTGCCGATGTGGTGATAATTGATACCGCTGGCCGATTGCACAACCGCGTTGATTTAATGAACGAGTTGAGCAAGATAAAGAAGGTGATGCAGAAAGTAGTTCCTGACGCTCCGCATGAAGTTTTGTTGGTTCTTGACGGCTCAACTGGACAGAACGCATTAGAACAGGCTAAGCAATTTACTGCCGCAACGCAGGTTACGGCTCTTGCTATTACAAAGTTAGATGGCACTGCAAAAGGCGGTGTTGTATTGGGAATCTCCGACCAGTTTCATATACCGGTTAAGTATATTGGGGTAGGCGAGGCAATTGATAAACTACAGGTGTTCAACAAAAAGCTTTTTGTGGATACACTTTTTAAAGGAGCATAGGTGAAGACTAAAGCAATAAAGAAAGATAAGGTAAGTGTAATTACACTCGGTTGTTCAAAGAACACGGTGGACAGCGAAGTGTTGATGGGGCAGCTGCAGCACGGAGGTTACGATGTGCAGCACGATAAGTGGAGCAAGGGAAGAAACATTGTGATTGTAAACACCTGTGGCTTTATTGACAGAGCGAAAGAAGAATCCATTAACACCATTATGGAATATGCCGATGCCAAGAGCGAAGGCAAGATTGAAAAGTTGTATGTGACCGGTTGTCTGTCTCAACGTTATAAGGATAATCTGGAAACAGAAATACCTGAAGTGGACGCTTTCTTCGGAACTATGGAATTGCCGCGCTTGCTTAAAACGTTGAAGATTGATTACAAGCATGAGTTGATAGGCGAACGTTTCTTGACTACACCACTTCATTATGCTTATATGAAGATTTCGGAAGGGTGTAACCGGACATGCTCGTTCTGCGCCATTCCTTTAATGCGCGGAAAGCATATTTCGCGCCCCATTGAAGAGTTAGTGAGTGAAGCAAAGAAACTGGCTGCACAAGGAGTGAAGGAGTTAATGCTTATTGCACAGGAATTGACTTTCTACGGTTTAGATATTTACAAAAAAAGAAGATTGCCTGAGTTGCTTGCCGAACTTTCGAAGGTGGAAGGTATTGAGTGGATTCGTTTGCACTATGCGTATCCGGCTCAGTTTCCGATGGAGATTATTGATGCCATTGCGGAGAACGAAAAGGTGTGTAACTATCTGGATATGCCTTTGCAACATGCGGCTGATAATATCCTGACCAAAATGAGAAGGAATATCACCAACGCAGAAACCCGCGAGTTGATAAATAAGATAAGAGAACGCATTCCTTCTATTGCCATCCGCACCACTATGCTGGTTGGCTTTCCGAATGAGAGTGAGCAGGATTTTGATTCTTTGAAAAGCTTTGTGGAGGATATGCGCTTTGACCGGTTAGGTGTGTTTACTTACTCGCATGAGGAAAGCACGCGCGCTCACGATTTAGAAGATAATATACCGCAGGAAGTAAAGGATCAACGTGCCGCAGAGTTAATGGGCGTTCAGGAAGTTATCTCGTTTGAGCTGAACCAAAAGAAAGTAGGTAACACCTACAAGGTTTTATTCGACAGAAAAGAAGGCGGTTATTTTATTGGCAGAACCGAGTTTGATTCACCGGAAGTAGATAATGAAGTGCTGATTGATGCCAAGAAGAACTACGTGCGCGTGGGTGACTTTACCAATGTAAAAATTACCAGTGCCGAAGAATTTGATTTGTACGGTGAACTTGTTTAATACATTTGTTCCATGCTTTACTTGCTGCAGCAAATCGAATTGACTAAAACAGGTGTTCTGCCTGCTTTAATCAGCGATTATCTTTCGAATGCACCATCTCTTTCTTCCCTTACTAAATATCCGTTTGAGTTTTCCGCTTTTAAAAGTGTAATTGCCGATAAAGCAAAAGACAAGACTGATAGAACTACCTTAGTCGAAGTTCTTCAATCGCAATACGCGAATATTGCGACTAGCGAAGTTGTTGCTAAGAACATTGAATCGCTGCTTTCTGAAAATACGTTCACCGTTGTTGCTGCGCATCAACCGTGTTTGTTTATGGGGCCGCTGTATAATATTTACAAGATTGCTTGTGCTATCAACCTAAGTAATCAACTCCATCAACAATTCCCTGATAAGAATTTCGTTCCTGTGTTTTGGCTTGGGACCGAAGACCATGATGTAGAAGAACTGAATCATGCTTTTGTAAACGGTAAGAAGATAGAATGGCCAAAACCGGGCACCGGTGCATCGGGTAGATGGAATACTTATTCCATGCAGCTTGCTATTGAAGAATTGAAATCAATTTCAGCAAACGCGGAAATCGTTTCAATACTTGAAGAAGGCTTGAAGAAGTATGAAACCTTTGGAAGATTCTCGCAATACTTCGTGAACGAAATATTTAAAGAGCAGGGACTGGTAGTATTAGATGGCGATGATGCGCGCTTGAAAAAGAATTTCAGTTCAGTTATTAAAGAAGAAGTATTGACATCAAAAGCAGTAGAGGTTTTAAAATCTACCATTGAGTTTCTGGATGCCAATTACAAAGCACAGGCAAAACCGCGCGATATCAACTTCTTTTACCTAGGTGAAAACTACCGGGAGCGAATCATCTATAATTCAACTGCTGAGAAGTTTGAAGTAAACAATACCTCTGTGTCGTTTAGTAAAGAGGAGATGGTGAGCGAAATAGAAACCCATCCTGAGCGGTTTAGTCCGAATGTAATTTACCGGCCGCTGTATCAGGAATTTACTTTGCCCAATCTGGCATTTGTGGGTGGGGCAGGAGAGTTGAGTTACTGGCTGGAGTTAAAGCCGCTGTTAGATTACTACAAAGTGAATTACCCTATGCAGGTAATGCGCAACTCGGCAGTTATCCTTAATGCTTCGGTGCAGAAGAAGTTGGAGAAGCTGAATTTGAAAGCGCAAGATTTCTTTGGCGATGTAGAGCAACTCATCAACCGGTATGTGCAGCAAAGTATGAATGCGGATTCAACCCTTGCTGATGAAAAGAAGAAACTGGAAGAACTGTTTGAGGCTGTGTTGCTGAAAGCAGAAGCCACCGATGTTACCTTAAAGCAAAGCGCGGCAACCGAAAAGCAAAAGGCAATATCCTCGCTCGAAAACCTGGAAGCCAAGATGCTGAAAGCGGAAAAGCGCAAACAGGAAACTGCTGTGAATCAAATCAGAGGTATTCATTCCTTCTTATTCCCCGAAGGAAGTTTGCAGGAGCGCAAAGAGAACTTCATTCCTTTCTACGATAGCACGTTTATTGGCGAATTAATCAGCGGCTTAAATGCCTTCGATAAATCGTTCAAGGTATTTATTAAAAACTGATTGATTAAGTTCATCTGCATAAAGCGATAAAATCGCTTTGACTTCGTATTTTCAACTCATGAAATGTCCATGATTCAATTATTTAAACAATGAGTATCATGGGCATTCCATTTGACCTTAAAAATATGTTTAGAGACAAATGAAAATATTATCGGCCGAGCAACTTCGCGAACTGGATAAGTATACCATTGAGCACGAACCGGTGGCCTCTATCGATTTAATCGAGCGCGCTGCGGGTAAAGTGTATGACGGGCTTTCGCAGTTGATTAAGCTGAACCAAACCATCTATGTGTTCTGCGGCATGGGCAATAATGGCGGTGATGGCCTCGCTATTGCCCGGATGTTGATTGAAGCTGGCTACAAACACGTTTCTGTTTTTGCAGTAAAACATTCGCCTAAGGCCAGTAAAGATTTTTTGTTGAACGAAGCGCGACTCAAAAACATTTCGGGCATTCTTTACATAGAAACCGAAAGGCAGATTCCAAGAATTCCCAAAGAGGTGATAGTAATTGATGCCATTTTCGGGACCGGTTTGAGCAAACCGGCTGAAGGTTTAAGTGCCGCTGTTATTAAGGCCATCAATAAATCGCGCGCTGTGGTTTACTCGGTTGATATTCCCTCGGGTTTGTTTGCCGATAAGCTGAACGCTGCTGCAGATGCCATTGTTCAGTCTACCATTACCTATACTTTTCATTCGCCTAAGTTCTCGTTTCTGCTGCCGCAAAACGGCACGTATGTTCCCGATTTTAAAGTGCTCGATATTGGTTTAGATAAAACCTATGCCGCGCACATCAGTTCGGACTATAACTTTATTACCGGTGCACTTGCTCAATCGTTTTTTAAACCGCGCCAGAAGTTTTCGCACAAAGGCACTTACGGCCATGCGCTGATAGCTGCCGGAAGCTACGGCAAAATGGGCGCGGCTGTGCTGGCGGTAAAGGCGGCTTTGCGCAGCGGTGCCGGTTTGGTTAGCTCGCTGATAGCTATATGCGGTTATGAGATTATGCAAACCACCAACCCCGAAGCTATGGTGAACATTAGCGGAGACAACTGCCTGACCGATGTGCCCGACCTGAGTGCCTTTGATGTGGTGGCCGTTGGCCCCGGCATTGGCACCGAGACCAACGTTTATGCCTTTATGACCAACCTGCTGAAGGGTTACCGCAAACCCATGGTGCTCGATGCCGATGCGCTGAACATAATTGCCGAGCACAACAAATTTTTAAAGCTTATTCCCGAAGGCTCCATACTTACCCCGCACCCCGGTGAGTTTAAACGGCTGGCGGGCGAGTGGAAAGATGATTTTGATAAACTGGTTAAGCAATTAACGCTCGCCATTAAGTATAAAGTGGTGGTGGTTTTAAAAGGCGCGCATACCACGGTGGCTACGCCCGATGGACAAATCTATTTCAACAGCACCGGTAACGCGGGCATGGCCAAGGGTGGTAGCGGAGATGTGCTGACCGGTGTAATTGTTTCGCTGCTTGCACAAAAATATTCTTCAGTTGAAGCGGCTATTCTCGGAGTTTACATACATGGTTTAGCAGGTGATTTTGCTAAAGAGCATTTAGGCGAAACCGGCATGAATGCCGCTGATATTATACAACACTTGCCTAAGGCGTTTCTTTGTCTTGAAAGGAATTAATTATTCTGTTTCTATTCCCCTTCTCTCCATCTTTCTTGCACGTATCAGCTCCTGCCGTATATACCACGCCCGTTTGTAGAAAGGAAAATGGTTCAGTTCTTCTTCGGTAAAGTCCGGTGGTATGGCATCGTGCACAAACTTGCGTTCTTCTTTCTGTTTCAGCATTTCTTTGGCCAGTGCTTCAAACTTGGTTTGCAGGGCTGCTAAACTCCACTGGCCAAACACCGTGTGCCCGCCCTCGTAAATCTGCGCCTGATATTCTTCATTCGTAGTCATATAACCGGAGTAGCCGTTGGCATAAGGGCAAAGAATGACACGTTTAACTCCGCGTGCCGACAGGGTTTCTTCTAATGATTTACGCAAACGCTTTCCGCCAATGGTAGTTATCTCAAATGGAAAACCCGCTATAGCCACATCGCCAATAATAAAAAGTTGAATAGGCAGAACCTTAGGTGTCCATGGGCGGTTAGTATGTCCCACCTTTTTGTAGAAATATTTAAAGGAAGCAATAGCCGGGTCGGCCCATGCCGGCACCACCAACCGGTCCAGGTGCTTAGTACCCATTACTCTGCGCGCGTTGCTTTCAATCATAATATCCTTTACTCCGCTTGCTCGGTATTTGCGCTCAATTAGTTTGCGGAACTCCGGCTTAGCAAATTTCGATTTAAATAATTCCAGCCATTTAATAATGCGTGCAAAGCGTTTTACAATAAATCCCAATACCGGATGCAGGCCCGGTCCATCAATTCTTGTTCCCATAAAAAATGCAACGCCCATAGTAGCTGCATGGGTTTGAGCATCTGTTTTTCCTTTCGCAAACTTAGGGTCGGCTGTAACATCGGCAAAGTTTACAAACATCAGTTCGTAATCAATTTCGCCTTCCAACGGTTTGAAATCTTTTGCTTCCGAAATTTCTTTCGCCTTCTCGAACTGCACATGGCCGTTGTATTTGGCACTTTCAATATCGTTCGGAAATTTTCCTTCCCACTGTCCGCGCTGGTATGGATAAATAGGATTATATACTACCCGCGGAGTTACATCGCCACAAGTGCCTTGTGCAAATGCACTGATGTAATTTGAGTTGCCTTTATCAGCAAAATCTTTTTCAAAAAATGCAGCAGCATAACCTTTATTATCGTAGCAAAGTTTGTGATTGGTATTAGGTAAACTGGTTGGGTGAACGCCATACCAGTTGATGCTTCCCATTTCAATTCCGTCTTCGCCAACTACTTTTAGCAAAGTCATTTCATGGTCTAAGGCAATGTTGCGCTGCTCGAAAGTTATTTTCGGATTTACTTCGGGGTTCAGATTGTATGCTTCAAACGAACGCTGAAAGGCCACATCTTTATCCGTTTCCATCATACCGGTGTTCCATTTCAACTGAGCAGGCTTCAGATTATTTTCTGCATTTAAAATTGCTTCAACAATTCCGTCTACAATCTTTTTGTAAATCTCCATTACAAAACCGGGCGTGCTTAAATTATATAACCCATAATAGGAATAACCACTCGGTCCGCTGTGTGTGTGTTGAGCGGTGAGCATCAAATTATCTTCATTGTAATTTAAGTCTGCATGATGACGCTCAAAATATTTTAATACACCTTTCTTTATGGCGATGGTAATAAAACCCAATTCGCAATTCACAAAACAAATTTTGCGCGCGGTCTTTTTATCTATAAAAATAAATGCACGGGCCGAAAGCG
>CAIYOV010000456.1 GCA_903927935.1 uncultured Bacteroidota bacterium
ATACTATTCAAAACCCTCCGCCTTACCGCTTTGATTTATATCGTGGCAGCGGATTTAATCTCACTAACCCAACGCTTATTCTTTCAACGCCAAATACAAGTTCATTCTCTTCCTTGGTTGATACGTTTATGACTGACCTTAATCTCGATACCAAAACCGGTCCATGGAGTTACAAGGTTCTATTCTATTCCAACAACGATACGGTGGGGGCAACAGCAGTGGCTTCTTCCATTTTCCTGAACGTGCAGCCGAGTGACCAGTCGCTTTATTTAAGCTGGCAAGAAAATGTACCGTGGACGAATGATAGCTTTGCTATTTACAAACTCAACAAGGTTACTTCCATCTTTGAATCTATCGATACCACTTACAATCATTTTTACACCGATACCGGCTTAATCAACGATTCTACTTATTGCTATTACGTAAAGGGTCACGGGCATTATGCATTGGCTGCTTTTCCGCGTCCGCTTATTAATAATTCGGAAGAAGATTGCGCAATACCAATTGATACTGTGGCTCCATGTCCGCCAACCTTAAGCGTGCGCAACGATTGCGACCAATACAACGGAGTACCATGGACCGCTGCTCAATACATCAACTATTTAAGCTGGAGCAATCAGGACGATCCTTGTTCAATTGACATCAACCGGTACTATATTTATTTCGGAGAGGATTCGGCACACCTGTCTTTAATTGACAGCATCACTTCCAAAGAAGACACCACCTTCAATCATATTCTGAATGAAAGTTTAGCCGGATGCTATGCTGTAACAGCTGTCGACCGGGTGGGCAACCAAAGTAAATACAGCAATGTTTTCTGCATTGATAACTGTCCTTATTATGTGCTGCCTAATGCATTTACTCCTAATGGCGATGGCGCGAATGAAAAATTTACTCCATTTAAGCCTTACCGGTTTGTGCCTAGAATTGAAATGAAAATTTTCAACCGCTGGGGCGAAGAAGTTTTCAGCACCGAAGACCCCGATATTAACTGGGATGGTAAAGACCAGAAAGGGAAGGAAGTAAGCGAAGGTGTTTATGTTTATGCCGGTTTCTACTACGAGCAGCATCAAAGCGGCCTGGTAAAAAAAACATTAAGCGGGCAGAAAAAAGGCGGAGGGTTTATTCACTTAATCAGAGGAAAGTAAATGTTCACGGGGATTATAGAAGCAGTTGGGAAGGTAGTTGACTTAAAGAGAGACGAAGGCAATCTTCATCTCACGGTTCAATCTTCTATTTCGTCTGAATTAAAAGTAGACCAGAGTGTTTCGCACAACGGAGTTTGTTTAACCGTGGTTGAAGTTAAGGGCAATACCCATCGCGTAACAGCTATTGATGAAACGCTTAAGAAAACAAACTTAGGTGCTTTGCTGATTGGCGATGAGGTAAATTTAGAACGCTGCATGAAAATTGGCCACCGCCTGGATGGCCATATCGTACAAGGCCATGTTGACCAAACCGGTGAATCTGTCTCGGTAGAAGAACAAAACGGAAGCTGGCTCTTTACATTTAAATACACTCCCACGAAAGATAATCTGGTGGTAGAAAAAGGTTCCATCTGTATCAACGGAACTTCGCTTACTGCCTTTAATGCAAAAGATGAATTGTTTTCTGTAGCCATCATCCCTTATACATACGAACACACCAACATCAAACAAGTAAAGATAGGTTCACTCGTAAACCTTGAGTTTGATATTATAGGAAAATATGTAGCGCGGATGATGGAGTTGAAATAGTTATCTTCTCTTGACAAACCACTTGTTTTTAGTTCACAGTAATATTGCGGGTAGCCGTTGAACTTTTTGAATCATGGTCTTGGGCGGTTACCTGCAAGGTATATGTTCCTGCTACAGAGGGAAAGAAATCGTAACGAATTTTGTATGTTTTCAAATTATGCACATAAGGTTTTTCCTGAAACGAAGTGTCACCGGTTGCTCCGATAACCAATACACTCATTTCGTGTAAGCTTTTATCATCGGTGATAGTTCCTTCCATATGCAGCGAATCAGGAATAGTTATAGTGTCATTGTCTGCAGGTTTAGTTATGGTAATTACCGGTGCCTGATTTTCTTTCTTCCCGCACGAAAAAACAGTAAAGGCAATAGTTGTGACAACAGCAAGAACTAAATAGGGTGTTTGGATTTTTAATTTCATTTTGTTTCAGGGTTTTGTGCGCCCGGAATTGGTTCGAAAAATACACACCTTTTACTATTTAAGAAGTGGCCCCCGATCAACAGGGGCCTGCCTTCTTTGTTTTAACCACAAAACAATAATCAAATCTTAGGGCATTATCATAAAGGTCTGGCTTTTTACAGCGTATTTCTCTAAATGGTTTACCAGCGAATCGTAGAGCACCATATCAACATCGGCAGTTACCACAGGCGCTATAAATGAAGTATCAATGGTGTAGGATTGTAAATCATGTACACGTATAACTGCCTTCCATACTACAGCATTGTTTGAAGTATTTTTTACGGTCAGAGATAGTTCGTGTAATAAATGGGCATCATCAGTTGCCGATGCACTGGCAGTGCCCGTTATGTGGATGGCATTACCGCTGTAATACATAGCACCGGATGCTGCCGGTGATGTAATGGTCAGCGAAGGATAATCTGAAATCGGTGTTTCTTTCTTGTTGCAGGATGATGATAACATCAAAACTGCGGCTACAATTGTCAGAGAAAATATTTTGGTTTTCATTTTTGATTGATTTAAAAGTTTTAAAAATTATAGAACAAACCCGATTCTAAAGAATAGCGTTCTTTAAAATCGCGCACACTCAGGTGCTGATAAAGAACCGGAAGAGCAGAAATGCTGAATGCGAGATGTTTAAAATAAATATCAAACGAGAGGGGGCCGGTTACCACATCGCTTTGTGAAAGATAAACTGCCTGATGATTGTGACGGTTGGCTAATCCATGCACATACGCCAAACCCAGCGAAGGCATAAAGCTGACTTGCTTGGCTTTAATTAAATAGAAAGCATTGAACGCCCCTTCTGCCTTATCGCCAAATTTAAAAGTGTATTTATTGATGGTGTTCAGCTTATAACCGATTCTCGTATTAAATCCGAAATCGTTATAGCGGTAGGTGTAAATCAAATTGGCCATAAAGTCAATGCTGCCGGTGCCGGGCTGAACACTAGAAGTATATAAATTGTCAGCAGTTTTTGAAAACTCTCCGCTGGGCAATTTTGTTCCCAGCCCTATCCTCAACTGATGTTTCGATTTCTTGCCGTTGCATTTAAGCGGATCAAGCACATTGTATTGAAACAGAAAACTCATATCGCCTAAGCCCGTTACATGATTATCTGATTGTTTAGAACGTTCATGAATCATACTTACCGGTAAAAAAACAGAAAGCTGAAACCGCTTGTTCAGATTAAACCGCCCGAATAGCTCCAGTGTATTTACCTGTTCATTCGTTATCATTCCGTCCAGTTCCGGATTCAGGCTTTTGGTCTCTGAAAAATAACTTTTGTACGTATAGTGTATTCCTATTACATGCTTGTTCAGGTTGGGGAGGATGGAATAATTGGCCCCCGCGCCTGTGCAGCAACAGGCTTGTGTGTATGCATTAGTTATTGATGCTAAAAGCATCAACACCATAAAAAGTAATTTCATTGAATAACGGTTTAATCAAACTGAACAATCTGCTGATGATAACATCAGCAAAGACATCAAATAGGATGGATTAAACAACCGGTGGCCTGAGCAGCGAGTGGTTGCAGTTTGATGAGTAGAGATATGAATCTGAAAGATGAAGTTTAGTAATTCTGAAATCCGGAAAGTATTTTCCGGGAAGAGTGTTTACATCGCTTGAAATGATTTCTTCTTTCTCTTTTAAAATATTCCGCGTTTGC
>CAIYOV010000457.1 GCA_903927935.1 uncultured Bacteroidota bacterium
AACACCGGTTAAGAATCTCTACCTCACCGGTCAGGATATTGTCAGTTGCGGAGTAGGAGGTGCATTATTCAGCGGGTTGATTACGGCTTCTGCAGTTACCGGTAAAAATTTACTGAACCGGTTGAAATAATCTGATTCTATGAACTATGAATCGTTTTGCAAAGCTTGGTTAGATACCTGGACCGGTAATCGTCCTAAAGAACTTTTGAAATTCTACCATGCTGATGCTTTTTATTCTGATCCTTCTAAACGAACCGGATTAAAAGGGTATGATCAGCTGCTCCCCTACTTCGAAAAATTACTTTCACTAAATCCGGATTGGAAATGGGAGGCACTGGAAATTATTCCTACCCAGAAAGGTTTTACTTTAAAATGGAAAGCAAGCATTCCTGTCGGAGATTCTTTAATAGAAGAAACCGGATTAGATATTGTTGAGATGCGTGATGGACTGATTATCCGCAACGAAGTTTTTTTCGATAGATTGAAATGGATGGAATTACTTAAAAAATAATTTATATGAACTTTGAACATTCTGCGAAAGCAAAAGAATTAATCAACCGTATTCAGCATTTCATGGATGCACACATTTTTCCTCTCGAAAAAGAATATTTGAATGTTGCTCACCACAGCAATCCGGACTGGAAAAACTGGGAACTTGATCCGCGTATAGAAGAGCTTAAAACGAAAGCAAAAGAAGAAGGACTCTGGAATTTATTTCTGCCTCCGGTTAGCGGGCTAAGTAATTTAGAATATGCACCGCTGGCAGAAATAACCGGTCAGTCATTACTTGCTCCTGAAGTTTTTAATTGTAATGCCCCGGATACCGGCAACATGGAAGTATTGTGGAAATATGGCAGTGAAGAACAAAAAGAAAAATGGTTAAAGCCACTGCTTGATGGGAAAATCCGTTCTGCTTTTTGTATGACTGAACCCGATGTAGCCAGCAGCGATGCAACAACTATGCAGGCTACTATTACTGTTGAAGGTGATGAAATTATACTGAACGGTACGAAATGGTGGAGCACCGGTATTGGCCATCCAAATTGTAAAGTGGCAATTTTTATGGGACTAAGTGATGCCAATGCGCATAAATATTTACGGCATTCAATGGTTTTGGTTCCGCTCGATTCAACCGGTGTAACTATTGAACGGATGTTACCTGTTTATGGTGGCTATGACCCGCCTTATGGTCATGGAGAAGTAAGTTTTAAAAATGTTCGCTTGCCAAAATCTGCGGTAATTTCCGGCTTGGGAAAAGGTTTTGAAATCGCGCAGGGCAGATTAGGTCCGGGGAGAATTCATCATTGTATGCGGCAGATTGGCGCTGCAGAACGTGCACTAAAATTGATGATTGAAAGAGGAATGGAACGCGTTGCGTTCGGCAAGCCACTTGTTAATCTTGGTGGCAACCGCGATATTATTGCCAATGCAAGAATAGATATTGAAATGACGCGTCTGCTTGTTCTAAAAACTGCTTTTCTAGTTGATACAGTTGGAGCGATGGGTGCATTAAGTGAAGTAAGCCAGATAAAAGTTGCTGCACCAAATTTAGCATGCCGCATATTAGACCAAGCCATTCAAATTCACGGAGGGAAAGGCATGAGCAATGATACTCCTCTTGCAGCTATGTTTGCCTATGCAAGAATTCTGCGCTTAGCAGATGGGCCGGATGAAGTACACCGCGGAATGGTTGCGAAACTGGAGATTGCAAAACACAAATCATCCTAAAATTTCTGCTTTGAATTCCAAACTGATTGACCAGCCAAAAGATGTACGAGAAGAAGACAAACTTGATGAGAAAATTATTTCGGAGTTTGTAAAACAACATCATACAGATGCAAAAGGCGAACTGCACATCAAACAATTTCGCGGGGGAGCATCTAATCTTACTTACCAACTGGATTTTGAAAACGTTTCTCTCATTCTCCGCACTTCTCCTAAAGGAACAAAAGCAAAAGGGGCGCATGACATGGGACGCGAGTTCAACATCATGCAGAAGTTAAAACCGGTTTACCCGTACGTGCCTCAGATGATTGCTTTATGCAAAGATGAGAGTTTGATAGGAAGAGAGTTTTACATCATGGAAAAAATATCCGGTATCATTCCACGTGCGAATCTTCCAAAGGATTTAATATTGAATAAAAATGAAGTGCGAACGCTTTGCAGCAACGTAATTGACAAACTGATTGAACTGCACAAGGTTGATATTTACAAAACAGGATTGAATGAATTAGGTAAAGGCACCGGTTACTGCAAGCGACAAATAGACGGTTGGTCAGAACGTTACACAAAAGCAAAAACATGGAATGTACCTTCATTTAAATATGTAATGGATTGGCTGAAAGCAAATATCCCAGCTGAAGAAAGAAGCTGTTTAATTCATAACGATTTCCGATTTGACAATGTAGTGTTGGATGCCAACAATCCGATGAATGTTATCGGTGTACTGGATTGGGAAATGGCAACCATTGGAGACCCACTGATGGATTTAGGAAACTCACTTGCCTATTGGGTACAACCTAATGATGATTTTATTGCTCGTGAAACAAGAAGACAGCCCACCCATCTTGAGGGAATGCTTACACGCAAAGAGGTAGTAGAATATTACTGCGACAAAATGAATTTTCGTGCTGAGGATTTTACTTTTTATGAAGTGTATGGAATTTTTCGACTCGCTGCAATTATGCAGCAGATTTACTACCGGTATCACAACAAACAAACCACTAATCCTGCTTTTAAAAATTTCTGGTTCTTAGTGAACTACATGAATTGGCGTTGCAAACGGATTATTAAATCGAAACGTTGATTTAAATTTTACTTGCCGAATTTAATATCTGCATTCTTCCCCTTAATTTCTAAATGCTTTTTCTCTATAGTCAATCCACCTTTACTGCCTTTTACTTCCAGTCCTTTCTTATCAGCTTCCAGTCCGTGACCGTGACTGTTTTTAGCTGATACTTCACCTTTATGTGCAGTTACTCCTGCACCGTTTTTGTTTTTTGCTTCAGCACCTTTTTTATTGATGGCACTTCCGCCACCATGACTGCTTTTTACCGTGGCTTCACCTTTCTTTACTGCTACACCCGAACCGGAACTGCTTTTAATACTGGCACCTTTATTATTTGCTGTTACACCTTTTTGAGTGGTTTGCGCAAACAAATTGTTTGATATAAAAAAGGCAATTGCAATCGATATAACGAATCTGATATTTTTCATAGAAGTTAATTTATTACAGGCAAGATAGATATTTCTACAAACAAAACAGTCCCGCATTACTACGGGACTGTTTTGTTTGTAATTCTTAACGTTGGGTTATACCGTTTGCATCACCTTAGGTGCTGATTCTAAAATTTCCTTTTCTGCTTTAGGAGCAAACTTTTCAAAATTCTTATTGAAAGCAACGGCCAACTCATTTGCTTTGGCATCATACTCATCTTTATTCTTCCATGTATTGCGCGGGTTCAGAATTTCATCAGGAACATTCGGGCATGTCTTTGGTATAGCCATTCCAAATACCGGATGAATTTCGCATTCAACTTTATCTAAATTCCCATTCAATGCTTCGGTAATCAAAGCCCGTGTATGAGGCAGACTCATTCTCTTACCAACTCCATAAACGCCACCGGTATAGCCAGTATTGAGCAACCAAACACGAATGTTGGAGTCACGCAATTTTTCGCCAAGTAACGAAGCATACTTTGTAGGGTGAAGCGGAAGGAACGGTGCTCCGAAACAAGTCGAAAAGGTTGTCTGCGGCTCAGTAACTCCGGCTTCTGTTCCGGCTACTTTAGAAGTAAATCCCGAAAGGAAAAAGTACATAGCCTGTCCCACATTCAATTTTGAAATTGGAGGCAATACACCAAACGCATCATAAGTCAAAAAGAAAATATTTTTGGGTTCACCCGCTACACTTTTCTCCAAAGCGTTATCAATAAAATGGATAGGATAGCTAACGCGGGTGTTCTCGGTTTTTTCTTTATTGGTGTAATCAACCGTACGCGTTCCTTCTATAAAACCAATGTTTTCTAAAATTGCACCGTGGCGGATAGCGCGGTAAATATCCGGTTCTTTCTCTGCAGAAAGATCAATCACCTTAGCATAGCATCCGCCTTCGAAATTAAAAACACCTGTGTTTGTCCAACCGTGTTCATCATCGCCAATTAACGGACGGTTTGGGTCTGCACTCAAAGTTGTTTTACCGGTTCCCGATAAACCGAAGAACAGCGCTACATCACCACCTTTTCCAACGTTTGCAGAGCAGTGCATTGATAGCACTTTCTTTTCGTGTGGCAGCACATAATTCAATACACTAAAAATTCCTTTCTTTATTTCACCTGTATAAGCCGTGCCTCCGATAATTGCTATCTTTTTTGTAAAATTCAGAATAGCAAAATTGTGTTGTCGAACTCCGTCAGCCACACCATCGCATTTTAAACCCGGTGCCTGCAATATCAACCAATCGGGTTCCATAGAATTCAATTCACTTGCAGTTGGACGCAAAAACATGTTGTATGCAAACATGTTCGCGTATGCATATTCAGTAACCACACGCACGTTCAATCGGTAAGCATCATCAGCACAAGCATAACAATCGCGCACAAAAATGTCTTTGCCTTCAAAATAGTTTATCACCTTTTTGTATAGGTTTTCGAAAACCTCAGGAGTTACTGCGTTATTGAACCCGCCCCAGTCAACATTGTGCTCGGTGTTAGCATCCTTTACAATAAATTTATCTTTCGGGGCTCTTCCTGTAAACTCTCCGGTATCTACTGCCAGTGCACCCGTATTGTTCAGCACGCCCTGGTTTCTTTTGATTGTTTCTTCTGTCAGTTCTTCAGGAGTGAGGTTCCAGAATTGTACTTTTGTGTTCTTAATACCTATTGTTTCGAGATTCGCTTTGGGGTTCTTGGGACCAACAACATTCATGATTTGCAGATTTGGTTAAGAATTTTTTGAGGTCGCAAATGTAACCGAAGATTTGAATGATAAAAAGGATTTATGAACCCGACATTGATAATCAATTGCTGATAAAAATCAGTTTGAGGGATATCGCTTTTTAGCAGTATTCATCATTTTGAATAGATTCGTTTCGTTAATTATAAACTCATGCGTTACGAAACTATCAGCAACGAATTATTTAAACTGAACCGAAAGAATTTTGCCAAACAGATGAAGGAAAACTCTTTGGCAGTGTTTGTAAGCAACGATATTATTACCCGTAGTGCCGATGCGGCTTATAAATGGCGTCAGAACCCAGATGCATTTTATCTGAGCGGAATAGACCAGGAAGAAACTTTTTTGATTCTTTTCCCTGACGCACCGGAGGCAAAATACCGAGAACTGCTTTTTGTCCGCAGAACCAGCGAGCAAATAATGATTTGGGAAGGCAAGAAGCATACCCTAGACGAAGCAAAAAATATTTCGGGCATAGAAACAGTTTATTGGAGTGACTCATTCGATAATATTTTCAATATGCTCATGCACTATGCTCATAATGTTTATTTGAACACGAACGAACACGATCGGAGCATTGCTATGGGTGAAGCCACAGAAGTAAAATTCGCGCGTAAAGTGATGAACGATTTTCCGTTGCATAAGTATGAGCGCAGTGCCCCCATTCTACATAATCTACGCACAACTAAATCAAAATACGAAACCGAATTACTAAGCAAAGCGATTGATATTACTAATAAAGGCTTCCAGCGAGTACTCAAGTTTATTAAACCAGGTGTGTGGGAATACGAAATTGAAGCAGAACTTACACATGAATATGTAATCAATCGGGCTACCGGTCATGCGTACGAGCCGATTGTAGCCACCGGAAAAAATGCCTGCGTACTGCATTATATTTCAAACGAGGCGCAATGTAAATCCGGTGAATTAGTGTTGATGGATTGCGCTGCAGAATACGCCAACTATAATGCCGACCTTACACGCACCGTACCGGTAAGCGGTAAGTTTACTACGCGACAAAAAAGTGTTTACAATGCTGTGTTACGCGTTCACCATGCGGCCGCGGCAATGATGAAAGCAGGAGTAGTATTGAATGATTTAAACAAAGAAGTAGGCAGCCTGATGGAAGCGGAATTATTAAAACTTCGGTTGCTTAAAATAGCTGATGTACGGAAACAGGATAAAGACAATCCTCTTTACAAAAAATATTTCCCTCATGGTACCGCTCACTTTTTAGGCTTAGATGTGCACGATGTAGGCAACCGGTTCGAGAAATTGAAAACAGGTGCTGTGCTTACCTGCGAGCCGGGGATTTACATTCCCGAAGAAAAATTGGGAATTAGAATTGAAAACAATTTATTGATTACAAAAGATAAACCGGTTGACCTGATGGCTAATATTACTATTGAGGCGGAAGAGATTGAGGAAATAATGAATAGCAAATAGGCGGTAGGCAAAAAAAATACTAATGAAGCTTTTCAATCTTGCAAATATTCTCACGCTCATCAATCTTTTTTCGGGTTGTATGGCGGTAGTGTTTTTGTTTAATTATCAGATAGAACTTGTCCCTTATTGCGTGTTGGTTTCGCTCGTTGCCGATTTCTTAGATGGCTTTGCCGCACGCCTCACAAAAAATCCCACTGACATTGGTTTACAGTTAGATTCACTGGCAGATGTGGTCAGTTTTGGTGTTGTACCCGGTGCCATTATCTTTCAATTATTATTTCAAAAATTCGAGTCAAGCGATGTGGTAATTTCTACTAACCGTATGTATTTATATTCTGCACCGGCATTTATTCTTACACTTTTTTCTGCATTGCGTTTAGCAAAGTTTAATGTGGACGAGCGGCAAAGCGAAGGATTTATTGGTTTAGCAACACCTGCTGCTACACTTTTTGTGGTTGGTTTACTGCTGATGTTTCTCAATAATTCGTTTGGGTTAACTCAATTTATATTCACCGGCAAAGTTTTATACGGAACCGTGGCAGTGCTTTCGGCTTTAATGATTGCAGAGATTCCGATGTTCGGTTTTAAATTTAAGACTTATCAATGGAAAGAGAACGAAGTGAAATATCTGTTTATAATTCTCTCGATGGTTTTGTTGACTACGCTTAAATTCGCGGCTGTTCCATTAATCATTATTCTTTATGTAATTATTTCTTTCATTCAAAAACTTATCACCAAATGAATTTCCGCGCAGAAATAGATGTAATGCCTCTAAAAGAATTACTCGACCCTCAAGGTAAAGCCGTTGCCCACGGTTTACAAAAAATGAATTTCGATGGCGTTGCCGATGTACGCATTGGCAAACATATTACCATTAAGGTAAATGCTAATTCTAAAGAAGAAGCTACTACACAGGTAGAAAATGCCTGCAAGAAATTGCTTGCTAATCCTATTATGGAAGGCTATAAGTTTGAAATAGTTCAGGAGTAAAAACCTTAAATCCCCTTAAGGGGACTTTGATACATGGCAAAGCTTTTCGTTGTTCCTACTCCCGTTGGAAATTTAGAGGACATGACGCTTCGAGCTATCCGCATTTTAAAAGAGTGTGATTTAATTCTTGCAGAAGATACGCGCCAAACCAAAAAGTTGCTTGACCATTTTCAAATTCAAAAACAACTTCTCCCCTATCACAAATTCAACGAGCATAAAACGGTTGAGTCAGTAGTTGAAAAAATAAAGTCGGGCATGAACATTGCGCTTGTAAGCGATGGCGGCACTCCCGGAATTTCGGATCCCGGTCACATTTTAATTGTGGCTTGTATTACCGAAAATATTCAAGTAGAAACATTGCCCGGTGCAACGGCTTTTGTTCCTGCAATTGTCAATTCGGGTTTTGCCACCGATGAATTTGTATTCATAGGCTTTCTTCCACACAAAAAAGGAAGGCAAACCAAGTTGAAAGAAATTGCTGCAATTGAAAAAACAATTCTGCTTTACGAATCTCCATTTCGTGTTTTAAAGTTGTTAGAAGAACTAAAACAACACATCGGCACCGAAAGAAGAATTTCATGCTCGAGAGAAATTTCAAAAATGTTTGAAGAAACGGTAAGAGGCAATGCTGATGAACTGATTGCTCATTTTACAAAGAAAGACCCCAGAGGAGAATTTGTGATTATTATTGATACTAGGATGCCTGAACCAAGAAAGAAGATAGCAGATTAGAATGTTTCATATCATACTAAGCAGTTTTATTTTAAGCATTATCCACGCTACTATTCCAAGCCACTGGTTACCGATTGTTGCTATTGGTAAAGCTGAACGGTGGAATCAGCGAACTACTCTATTAGCAACAGCCATCAGCGGATTTGCGCATGTGGCAAGCACCATTCTTATTGGCATATTGGTGGGATGGGCGGGTTACCGTCTTTCTTCTGCTTATCAATGGATTTCTTCTTTCGCTGCGCCTGCTGTTTTAGTTTTGTTTGGCATGGTTTATATAATCCGCAATTTTTTTTCGCATCAGCACCGTCATCATTTTGACGAACACCCTCCGAAGGATGCTTCGTTTGGAAAAGTTATTCTTTCCTTATCTGTAGGAATGTTTTTTTCTCCATGCATTGAACTTGAATCGTATTATTTTACCGCTGGCACTTTCGGTTGGATGGGAATAATTGCAGTTTCAATTGTGTATCTGATAGTAACTGTGGGCACCATGGTGATACTCGTTGACCTTGCCATAAAAGGTATCAGCAAGTTCAAGTTCACTTTTCTTGAAAAAAATGAAAAAGCTATTATAGGGGTTGTGTTGGTAGTGGTAGGTATAGCCACTTACTTCATCAGCATTTAACAATAGAATATTATACATGCACTCTCATCCACATGAACATCACCACGAACACGCGCGAGAAATCAGCGGGCTGAATCGTGCTTTTATTATCGGCATTATTCTTAATGCAATATTTGTGGTAGTTGAAGTGGGAGCGGGTTTTGCCACTAACTCATTGGCTTTGCTTACCGATGCCGGACATAACCTTGGAGATGTAGCAGGTCTCGCGCTTTCACTTATTGCCTTCCGGTTAACCAAAGTAAAATCAAATCAGCATTTTACTTACGGCTATAGCAAAACAACCATCCTTGTTGCTTTACTGAATGCGCTGATACTTTTTATTGCCATCGGTAGTATAGGTTACGAAGCGGTGCATCGCTTATTGCATCCCCAACCTACAGAGGGAAAAACTATGGCAATAGTAGCAGCGGTGGGAATTGTAATCAATACTATTTCAGCTTTATTGTTTATGAGAGATAAAGACAAAGACCTGAATGTAAAAGGAGCATATCTTCACCTTGCTGCCGATGCGTTGGTTTCTTTGGGGGTAGTGTTCACAGGGATCATCATTATTTACACCAATTTGTTTTGGCTGGATAGTGCGGTGAGTATTGTAATTATGCTGGTAATTTTATACAGCACTTGGAATTTATTGTCTGATAGTTTGCGCCTGTCGCTTGATGCAGTTCCGCGAAATGTGGACATGGAACATTTGAAAGAAAATATTTTGAAGGCAAAAGGGGTCACCGGTGTTCATCATATTCACGTGTGGGCACTAAGCACCACCATTAACGCCATGACAGCTCATCTGGTAATAGAAGAAAACATAAACTCGGACGAAGAACAGGAGTTGAAGGAGGAAGTAAAACATTCGTTGGCTCATTTGAATATTCAACACGCTACTTTAGAAACAGAACGAGGAAAGGATAAATGCGAGGAGAAAGAATGCTGAAAAAAATTGAAAAGAGATTTTAAGTTTGCGCTCCGCTTAAAAACGATTCCGTAGCTCAGCTGGTAGAGCAAATGACTCTTAATCATTGGGTCGTGGGTTCGATCCCCACCGGGATCACCAATTAGCCCCTCTTTCACCAATGAAAGAGGGGTTTTTATTTTGAATGGGTAAAACATAGGTAAAACATTTTGGATTTATTCATCAAGCCTTCTGTCTCATAATCAGTGAGTCCTTGGTTCAAGCCCAGGAGGGGGAGCTTAAAATGAAGCGGGACGCGGGTTATAGCGTTCCGCTTTCATTTTTCGTAGGGTAGCCGTAGGGGATGTGTAGGGCTGCGGTGCGTAGTAATAAAGAAGCTTCTCAACCTTATATTTTTAGTTTATCGCGCAAGTAAAAGTGGTAATGTTTGGCTCTAATTTTTTCCATTCCTCTTTCTTCTTCATAGGCAATCCATGCCTTTATCATTCTCTGATATCTCTTATAGTGATCTGGTTCGTCCGTTAAAATCGGTGCGTGCTTCTCAATTTGTTCTTTGCTTTTGGCATAAAACTTCTTCGTTGGGAAGACTTCAATTTTTATTAAACTTTCTTCAAAATGATTTTCGCATTTACGGCTGCATGATTCTATTATGGAAATTCCGCGCAAACAATACCACCCATTCCGTCCCAAGCAAGTCCACTAATTCCGCGGCATAGTAGTCCACCTATTCCGCAGTAAAGAAGTCCACTAAAATTGATTGAAGGCTCAG
>CAIYOV010000458.1 GCA_903927935.1 uncultured Bacteroidota bacterium
AAGCGGTATTTAAAAGACAGAGAAATTTAGCTTTATATATACCTATTGACAGAGAGTTCCGAGTACATGAATGACTATTTCGGAGCATAGGTTACCACCGATTTCGGAGTATAGGTAACCACCCTTGAAGTTTTATTTCAGAGTATTATTCCCACTATGCGGATGTTAAATTTCGCGTATTTCGGACTATAGTGCCCCACCTCTTAAAGAGGTATTTCGGAGCATAGTCACCCACCCTGGTGATTTGGATTTGATGCAAAAGCCATTCGCTTTGAAAAAATCAAAACGAACATGGCAGCAAAAACAAAAAGCATGCATCAAATCAAACAGGTTATTGAGTTGTTCCAAAAAGGCAAAGGCATCCGCGAAACGGAACGCCTGACCGGTATATCGCGCAAAACCATTCGCAATTATTTGCATCGCATAAAGTCGCTGGACATTCCTCCTGAGACCTTGCTGGCAATGGAAGATGAGCCTTTGTCGCAATTGCTCTACCGAGAAGCAGCTCCGGTGTTGGTTGGAGATGATCGATACAAAATCATTGAGCGGCAGTTGGAGTATTACACCACTGAGCTGCGTAAGCGAGGAGTAACGAGGCAACTGCTTTGGGAAGAATACCGCAAAGAATATCCGGATGGATACGGCTACACCCAATTCTGCGAATACATCACCCGGCATCTACAAAGGAACCAGGCCGTGATGCACTTCACGCACAATCCCGCTGAACAAATGCAGGTAGACTTTGCAGGAGATAAACTGCACTATGTGGATTCTTCCACCGGTGAAATGATTTTGTGCGAAGTGCTGGTGTGCGTGATGCCCTACAGCCATTATACTTTTGCTATGGCAATGCGCTCGCAAAAACAGGAAGAGTTTATCCGCGGCCTCTGTTATGCGCTTGAATACATGACCGGTGTTCCTCAGAGTATCAAGTGCGATAATCTTCGCAGTGCAGTTACTAAAAGCAATCGCTATGAGCCGCAGTTTACCGAAGCGATGGAATATGTTGGTGCTCACTATGGCACTACAATTCTTGCTGCCCGTGTTCGCAAACCGCGCGATAAAGCCAGTGTAGAAAAAGCAGTTGACCTTTCTTACAAACGCATCTATGCACCGCTTCGCCATCACATCCATCACAGCATTGAAGAACTCAATGCTGCTATCCGGAAACAATTAGAAGAACACAACAGCCGGTTATTCAAAGGCAAAGATTACAGCCGCAAAAAACTATTTGAAGAAGAAAAATTTTTACTCAAAGAACTTCCTTCTTCCCGCTATGAAATGAAACACGTTACCTCGGGGAAAGTGAACCGAAATTATCATGTGATTGTAGGCGAAGACTATCATCACTACAGCGTTCCGTTTACACTCATCGGCAAGCAAATGAAAATTATTTACACTGCTGACACAGTAGAAATTTATGATGACATGAACCGCGTTGCCATTCATAAACGCAATTACAAAAGGCATGGCTACTCTACGAAAGAAGAACACATGCCTGCCAATCACCGTCACCAGTTTGCTGCGAAAGGATGGAATGCGGAATACTTCGAAAAACAGGCTACTGCCATCGGTGATTCCACGCTTGCTGTGATAAAAAAAATACTTGCTTCTAAATTTTTCTACGAACAAACCTATAACAGTTGCCTCGGTATTCTTCGCCTTGGTAGACACTACACCAACGAACGGTTAGAAGCAGCTTGTAAGCACGCCTTACCTTCTCCGGTGCTGAACTACCGCACCATCGAGAACATTCTTAAAAACAACAGAGATAAACAATCCACGCTATTTAATGAACCGGTCTCGCTTATCCCGAAACACCATCAACTGCGCGGACCTTCTGCTTATCAATAAAAAAAAGAGAAACTATTTTCTAACTATAAAAAACAAAATCAAAAACATGAACACCACAATCACTTTACAACAACTCAAAGAACTGAAACTTGCCGGCATGGCACGCAGTTATGAATCTGTTTTGCAACAGCCCCTGCATCAACAACCGGAACCGCACGCGCTGATTGCGCAACTCACCGATGCGGAAATACAGAACCGCACACACTGCAAAACACAACTCTACCTCAAGCTCAGCAAACTCCGTTACCCGGCCATGATAGAAGAAATCAGTTATGGCAAAGAGCGGGACTTATCAAAAGAACAACTGCAACAACTGAGTGATTGCGCTTACATCGAACGCGCAGAAAATATTCTTATCAGCGGAGCCACCGGTTCCGGTAAAAGCTTTTTGGCTTGCGCCTTCGGACACCAGGCCTGTATCATGGGATACAAAACTCTTTATCTGAACCTGAATCGTTTTATTGAAAAAATCATTCACTCAAAACTCGATGGCTCGTTTATTAAAATGATGAATCAAATTGAAAAGATAAGCCTGCTCATACTTGATGACTTTGGTCTTACACCACTCGACCAGAACACCCGGCTGGCTTTATTGCAAATACTGGAAGACCGCTACGGAAAAAAATCTATCATCATCGCATCACAATTACCTATCGGTAAATGGCATGAATCTATCGCTGAGCCAACACTGGCTGATGCCATCATGGATAGATTACTGGCAAACACACATCGCTTTGAATTGAAAGGAGAATCGCTACGCAAAAAACTAAAAAGAAAAAACTAATACATTTGTATCATCAAATCCAAACCCAAGGGGTGGGTAACTATACTCCGAAATAATAACCTCCTAAGGGGCGGGTGACAATGCTCCGAAAAGGTGGTAACCTATCACCGAAATAATCAA
>CAIYOV010000459.1 GCA_903927935.1 uncultured Bacteroidota bacterium
AAGTTGATGGAGAAATTTGCCGGAGGCATGATGAAGTTCGACAATAAGTTTCTTGAACAACGCAAGATATTTTTGTGGGGTGGTGTGCACGATGAGAGCGCAGAGAAGTTAGTTAACCGTTTGTTGTTTTTGGAAGCCACAGACCCCGGTAAGGATATTTTCTTTTACATTAACAGCCCGGGTGGTGTAGTAACCAGCGGTATGGTGGTGTATGATGTAATGCAGATGATTACCAGCCCGGTGCATACCATTTGCATGGGCCTTGCCGCTTCGATGGGTTCTATTTTGTTGAGCGGAGGAACTAAGGGCAAGCGTTTAATTTGGCCAAGCGGACGAGTGATGATTCACCAACCAAGTTTGGGCGGCATGTATGGCCAGGCAACCGATATTGAAATTACCGCTGCTGAAATTCAGAAGATAAAAGAATCGAGCGCTGATATTCTTGCTAAGAACTGTGGTAAAACTTACGAGCAGGTAATGAAAGATTTTGACCGCGACCACTGGATGAATGCCAAGCAAGCCGTTGAATACGGTATTGTGGATGGCATTGCGGATAAATTATAATTGAAATGACCCGTACTGACCAGAACGTTGAAACGGCACGGTATCAAAAAGATATTGCGACCCGCCTTGGCTTAGACCCGCAGAATCTGATTTTTAATTACAAGCAGAAGAACGAAACGGTGCGTTTGGATTTGGTAACGGTTAATCCGAAACACGAGCAATCGTTTTTGTTTCACACCGTAACGGGCACCGATAAAATTGATGCCTTGAAAAAAATGCTGGATTACATCGACCAGCATTATCACAATGAAAGCAGTTTGACGGTACAGTGGATGAAGATTGGAGAGAACAAACTGCATACTTCTTATTTCCGTGCGCAGAATATGTATGAAGCTCTCGATAAATTTTATTACGGTCGCGACTTAGGTCAGTATAAAATTTTCAGTATTACGCTGAATCCGGTGAGCTAAACCCCTAAATCCCCTGAAGGGGACTTGAATACCAATACATTATTTTAGTTTTTCGTTGTTCTGATGGCGTTCAGAATCACGTTTCGTTTTCTTGTCTAAGTTTTTTTGTAGAGCCTCGGTTAAATTAACTCCGGTTTGATTGGCGAGGCAGATGATTACAAATAATACATCGGCCAATTCATCGCTCAACTCTTTGTTTTTATCGCTTTCTTTAAAACTCTGCTCTCCATATTTGCGGGCAATAATACGCGCTACTTCACCCACTTCTTCGGTAAGCATGGCCATGTTGGTGAGTTCATTAAAATAACGAACCCCTGTGGTCTTTATCCAGTTGTCGACTATTGATTGAGCTTCTTCTATTGTCATAACCCGAGTTTTATTTTTTCGTTTTCTCCATTTCCTCCGCAATACGCTTTGCATCATAAGCATCCATCTTCTTTAAATTATCGATTACGCTTCGATGGCTTTCGGCATCGCGGTTTTGCGAAAGCTTGCTGGCGGCTTCAATGCGCTCTACTTTAATTTCGAAACCAACGACACCGCGCAAATCTTTTTCTAACATGTTTGCGGGAATCTCCTCATAGTCCTGTGGTTTTTCAGCGTGTGCTTCTTCGTACCGCTTCATTAAATGGCGAAGCATGACTTCCAATTTCTCTCCGTCAACTATAGTTGCTTTACCATAAAGATGAACTGCTTTGTAATTCCATGTAGGAACGTTTTTGTGATTATACCATGAGGGCGAAACATATGAATGCGGACCCATGAAAATGGCGAGCACATCATTCATGGCTTCAAAATTTTTCCATTGCGGATTGGCGCGCGAAATATGTCCGTGCAAAAACCAGTTACCGGTTTCATCAACCACTAACTCCAAAGGTATATGTGTTGCCCAAGGCAGATTATCTTTAACTGAAACCAAAGTGGCAAAACCAAATTCGCGAATCAATTTTTCGATTTCGGCTTTGTCCTCTTCTTTAAAATGGTTGGGGATATACATTACTCGCGGTTTTTGGAGTCTATATTAATGGTTACCGGTCCGTCATTTATCAAAGTTACTTTCATATCGGCACCAAACTCACCTGTGCCAATTCTCTTTGCTAAATCCTTTTCAACCTGTGCCACAAACTTTTCGTAAAGCGGAATAGCCACATCGGGTTTTGCTGCACGGATGAAGGATGGACGATTTCCTTTTTTTGTTAGTGCGTGTAATGTGAATTGCGAAACGATGATGATGTCTCCACCTACATCTTTCACAGATAAATTCATCTGATCGTTTTCATCGCTGAAAATGCGGAGGTTGACAATCTTTGCGCTCATCCATTCTAAGTCCTCCAGAGTATCTGCTTCTTCAAAACCTGCTAACACAAGCAAGCCATTGCCGATGGAAGATTTTACTTTCTCATCAATAGTAACTGATGCCTCTGAAACTCTTTGAATGGTTACTCTCATTGTTCCCAGTGCTTATAATTAGCTTTATACTCAAGCATAATGTTCAGGTAATTCGAAAATCTTTCTTCGGAAATTTTTCCATCCTGATAAGCCTGTTTCACTGCGCAGCCCGGTTCATGCTCATGCAGACAATTATTGAACTTGCAGTTGTTCAGCACCTCGCGCATCTCTATATAATAATGAGAAATCTCTTCCGGCTTAAAATCCATAATGCCGAACTCGCGGATACCGGGTGTGTCAATTACACTGCCCCCAAAATCCAGTTCGTGCATTTCGGCAAATGTGGTCGTGTGCATTCCTTTGCCCGTAATTCGGGAAATCTTTTCCGTTCTCAAATCCAGATGCGGCTGAACAGCATTCATTAATGTTGATTTGCCAACTCCGGAATGTCCTGAGATGAGTGAGGTCCTGTCTTTCATCAGCGATTTCACTTCGTCAATGTGCTCGTTCTTCAAGGCCGAAACAAAAAGCGTTTTGTAGCCGATGTTCTCGTAAATCTTCGAGACAAAATCCTGTTTCTTTTTTCCTTTCTCATCCAGCAAGTCCTGCTTATTAAAAATGATGACAGTGGGAATATGATAGGCTTCGGCCGTCAACAGAAATCGGTCAATAAATCCTGTGGAGGTTCGGGGATTTCCCATGGTTACAATCAGCAGCGCCTGATCAATATTGGCAGCAAGAATCTGTCGTGCGCCTTTATGCTTGGGCGATGAGCGGACGATATAATTTTCGCGCTCTTCGATTTCATTAATCACCCAGCTGTTATCAGCATCTTCAGAACTTACAGAAACCCTGTCGCCCACAGCAATAGGGTTCGTGTCTTTAGTTGCATCTAAACGAAAAATCCCTTTCAGTCGAACTTTGAGAATGTCGCCATTCTCCGCTTTCACTTCGTACCAACTGCCCGTAGATTTTATAACAACTCCTTTCATTCCGTCACTTTATTTGCTGCATGAACTGCCAAAGAAATTTCCATCAGCAACTCCGGTTTTTTCTCTAAAATATTTCCAACCACAATTATATCGGCTCCTGCATTACAGATTTCTTCTGCCTGTTCGCCCGTTCGGATTCCTCCGCCAACAATCAGCGGAACCGAAATGTTTTTCTTTACCGCGGTAATCATTTCGGTGCTAACAGATTTTTCCGCTCCGCTTCCTGCTTCTAAATAAATCAGTTTCATGCCGAGCATTTCTCCCGCTAAAGAAGTAGCCACAGCAATGTCGGGTTTGTCATTTGGGATGGGAACAGTTTGGGTAATGTAAGAAGTAGTGGAAATTCGTCCGCCATCTATTAATAAATATCCTGTCGGAATGGTTTCAATCTTAGCTTCTTTAATAAGAGGTGCAGCAATCACCTGCTGCCCGATAAGATATTCCGGGTTTCTTCCTGAAATCAAACTCAAAAATAAAATTGCATCTGCCTTAGCGCTCACCTGATAACTGTTGCCGGGGAAAATAATGACAGGAGTTTTGGAATGCTCCTTTATATACGTGATTGTTTTTTCAAAGCGGTCTTCCAGCAGCAAACTCCCCCCGACAAAGAAGAAATCGATTCGGGCGTTCCGAGCTAAGTCAACCAATTGGCTCAGGCTTTCCACAGTCTGCCTGTCGGGGTCAACAAGGACTGCGAGCTGTTTCTTCTCCGCTTTCATCTGCTGGTAAATCATACGTGCAATTATACAACGAATAGATTGGAACTCATTTAACCGAATTTATCCCAAAACCCCGCCCAAAAAATGAGACAAAATTTTTACCCGAAACGGCCAAATTATTTCCTAATTTTTTTCGTTAATTCTTTTTCCACATAAGGAAATCAAGCCCACACAGCGTTTCAAAACTTACCAAACCTATTTGCACAAAAGGTGTGGAAAAATGGGATGGTTTTCAAAAGTTCTGAAAAATATATTCGTCTACGTTTTAGGAAAATTTCTGAAACACACACGCGACTTTAAATTATCTTTAAAATAAATTTTATGGCAAGAAAGAACGAAAAGAAAGGGTTGAAATTCGACCGCCTCTATACCCAGGAGAGCAAGTCGGCATTCGATTTATTTGAGTATGATTTGCGCTCGAGCGTAATCCGCAATCCGAAAGGCGATGCGGTATTCGAGATGCATAATGTGGAAGTTCCTAAAGGCTGGAGTCAGGTTGCTACCGATATCCTTGCACAAAAATATTTCCGTAAAGCCGGTGTTCCCCAACCGGATGGTTCATTGGGTGGCGAGCGTTCCATTAAACAGGTAGCACACCGGTTAGCAGATTGCTGGAAAAGTTGGGGCGAACGCTACGGATATTTCGCCTCTGCAAAAGATGCCACTGTATTCTATGATGAATTAGTGTATTCGTTGCTCGACCAAATGGCGGCACCTAATTCTCCGCAATGGTTCAACACCGGTTTATTTACGGCTTATGGCATTACCGGTAAACCGCAGGGGCACTACTTTGTAAATCCTGATACCGGAGTTCTGGAGCAATCTACTTCAGCTTACGAAAGACCGCAGCCGCACGCTTGTTTCATTCTTTCGGTTGATGATGATTTAGTGAACAGCGGAGGAATCATGGATTTATGGACCCGCGAAGCACGTATTTTCAAATATGGTTCTGGCGTTGGAACTAACTTCAGCAACATTCGTGGCGAAGGCGAAAAACTATCAGGCGGAGGAACTTCTTCGGGCTTGATGAGCTTTTTGAAAATTGGTGATGCTGCTGCAGGTGCAATCAAATCTGGCGGAACAACCAGACGTGCCGCTAAAATGGTTTGTCTGGATTTAGACCACCCGGAAATTGTTGACTTTATTGAATGGAAAAGTAAAGAAGAAGATAAAGTTGCCGCGCTGATTGCAGCCGGTTACGACTCTCACTATGAAGGCGAAGCTTACAAAACTGTTGCCGGACAAAACTCAAACAACTCAGTTCGTATTCCAAATTCTTTCTTCCATACTTTAGAAAAAGGTGAAGACTGGAATTTGCTTGGTCGCAGCAATCAGAAGGTGATGAAATCAATACCTTCAAAAGAATTATGGGATAAAATTGCGATGGCCGCTTGGCGTTGCGCTGACCCAGGTGTTCAATACGATTCTACTATTAACGAATGGCATACTTGCCCTGAAGACGGATCAATTCGCGCATCTAATCCATGCAGCGAGTATATGTTCCTTGACAACACTGCCTGTAACCTTGCCTCATTCAACTTGCGCAAATTCTTCAATGATAAAACGCTTGAATTTAATGTAGAGGGCTTTGAACACATGAGCCGTGTTTGGACAACCGTATTGGAGATTTCTGTGCTTATGGCGCAGTTCCCATCCAAAGAAGTGGCACAGCTTTCTTATGAATTCCGTACGCTTGGCTTGGGTTATGCCAATCTCGGTTCGGTATTAATGGTAAGTGGAATTCCTTACGACAGCGATAAGGCTCGTGCCATTGGCGGAGCAATCACCGCTATTATGACCGGTGTGGCTTACAAGACTTCTGCTGAAATGGCAGCAACGCTTGGTGCGTTCCCTGCATACGAGAGAAACAAAAAACACATGTTGCGTGTAATGCGTAATCACCGCCTTGCAGCATATAATGCCGATACTACTGCTTACGAAGGAATTGAAATTAAGCCGCAAGGAATTGATCCTAAGTTCTGCCCCGATTATTTATTAAAGGCGGCAACAACAGCATGGGATGAGGCATTACAACTTGGCGAGAAATACGGTTACCGCAACGCACAGTCAACAGTGATTGCCCCAACCGGAACTATCGGATTGTTGATGGATTGCGATACCACCGGTGTTGAACCTGATTTCGCTTTAGTTAAATTCAAAAAACTTTCTGGTGGCGGTTACTTCAAAATTGTAAATGAATGTGTGCCTGCAGCTTTAGAAAACTTAGGTTACTCGACAAAGGAAATTGACGCAATCGTTAAGTATGCAAAAGGAACCGGAACGCTTACGGGCTGTCCGCACATCAATGCCGATTCGCTTCGCGTAAAAGGATTCAACAACAGCGATATTGCAAAAATTGAAGGCGGTTTGGTTGCTGCATTCGATATTACCTTTGCATTCAACGTATGGAGCCTGGGCGAAGAAACTTTGCAGCGTCTTGGTTTCACTGCACAACAATACAACGGTACTAACTTCAATCTGCTTCGCGAATTAGGTTACAGCAAAGAACAGATTGAAGCTGCTAACGAATTTGTTTGCGGAACTATGACGGTAGAAGGTGCTCCTTTATTGAAAGACGAACACCTTCCTATTTTCGACTGTGCCAACAAATGTGGAACTAAAGGACAACGCTTTATTCACGCACACGGTCACATCCGTATGATGGGTGCCGTTCAGCCGTTTATCAGTGGTGCGATTTCAAAAACTATCAACCTTCCTAACGAAGCTACTGTAGAAGACATTCAAAACTGCTACGAACTTTCATGGAAACTTGGTTTGAAAGCAAACGCACTTTACCGAGATGGATGTAAGCTTTCTCAGCCGCTTTCGAATAAGAAAGATGAGGAGAAAGCAGACAAGAAAGAAACAACTACTGCTACAGCTTCACCGGTAGCACAAACACAGGAATTCAGCAAGCTAACACCTGAGCAGGTTCTCGAAGCAGCTCGTGTGTTGATGCAGGAATCAACAGACACCAACTTCATGCGCGAACTTTCACGCATTGTGGAACGCAAAAAACTGCCGCACAAACGCAGAGGCTTTACACAAAAAGCGAAAATTGGCGGACAAACTGTTTTCGTTCGCACTGGTGAGTATGATGATCATACTTTGGGAGAAATCTTCATTGATATGCACAAAGAAGGAGCTTCGTTCCGCTCACTCATGAACTGCTTCGCTATCTCCGTATCTATAGGTTTACAATACGGTGTGCCGCTCGAAGAGTTCGTAAACAAATTCACTTTCACCCGCTTTGAGCCAAGCGGCATGGTGGACCACCCTAACATTAAAAATGCCAGCTCAATAGTTGATTACATCTTCCGTCTTCTCGCATTCGAATACTTGGGCAGAACCGACCTGGTGCATGTAACTCCAAGTGAGTTGACAATGCGCGAGCGTAGTGCTATGGATTTAACCACTGAAATTTCAGAAGATCCGATTGAACAGAAAAAAGCGGTTCACCCTGAAATGAAAGAACCAACTAAACCGGTAGCTAAAAAAGAAGTGACTGAAATGAAAGTGGAAAGAAAAATCACCATTGCCAACACCTCTATGAGTGCATTCAACGCATCGGCAGGAAGTATGATGGGCGATGCGCCACCGTGCAGCGTATGTGGAAATATCACCATCCGCAGCGGAACCTGTTACAAATGCATCAACTGCGGAAACAGCATGGGCTGTTCGTAGTCAAATAAAATACAGCAGAAGCTACAAAGGCGTAGCTTCCTGCACCTAACAAAAAGCTCCGAAATTATTCGGGGCTTTTCTATTTTATCTCTCTGCTCTTGCCTTCAACGCCTCATTCATAGCAACAAATCCCTCTCGGGTTGCTTCGCCAATTTGCCTCATAATAAGTGCCGCCAGCAATCCGCTGAACTGCTCACCGTGAATAAATTTCACCTGATGCTCACTTATCTTTTCAATTTTGAAATGATGCTGTCCGTTAAATATTCCGGGAATAGGCAGGCTACCAAGCCATTCAAAAGCATTGTCCTTATCCCAAACCAAAACCTTTGGTTTAAAAACCGATGTACCATTGCCGTTTTTCAAAACAACTTTTAATTGTGCACCAATTTCCCGCTTACCTTCAATAGAAAGAATAAATGGATTCCATTCGGGAAATTTTTCAAAATCGGATAGAATGTTCCATATTTTTCCAACTGAAGCATTAATGATAATTTCTGTGTGTAGGATTTTCATTTGTGTTGTGTTTTTCCTTTCAATGTCGAATGAAAGGAAAATATATTTTCGGTGCACGTAAACTATGCATCCCAAACACCTCCAAATAAAAAACTTCACTTACGATTTACCTGAAGATAAAATCGCAAAATATCCTTTGCCCGAACGCGATTTAAGCAAGCTGCTTATTTATCGCGAAGGAAAAATTGAAAACGCGATTTACAGAAACATCAGCGAATACATTCCCGAGAATTCGCTGCTCATTTTCAATAACACCAAAGTAATTCTCGCACGACTGTTCTTTTATACTTCCACCGGTGTTAAGATTGAAATCTTCTGTTTAGAACCTGCCGGAGAAAATAAAGATATGGCTTCGGTAATGAGCAGAACCAATAGTGTGCGATGGAATTGTATGATAGGCAGAGCAAGTAAGTGGAAAGAAAAAATTCTAGAACACAAAACCGATAACTTCATTCTCTCTGCCGAAATTATTGACCGAACGAGCGATGCGTTTGTAATAGAATTCAATTGGACACCTGAACAACTGTCCTTTGCAGAAATTCTCGACCAGGCAGGCATGATGCCTATTCCTCCCTATTTAAAAAGAGATAGCGAGGAAATAGATTTAAACCGTTATCAAACCCTCTATGCAAAACAGGAAGGTTCGGTGGCTGCACCCACAGCCGGTTTGCACTTTGCTCAAACTATTTTTGAAAAACTGAAAGCAAAAAACATTTCGAAAGAAGAAGTAACACTTCATGTCGGTGCCGGAACTTTCAAACCGGTAAAAAGCGAAACCATGCAGGAGCACGAAATGCATGCAGAGGTTATTGATGTAAGGAGAGAAACCATTCAGAATATTCTGGATTCACTTCAGCAAAACATTATTGCTGTAGGCACAACATCCCTCCGCACAATAGAATCGCTTTATTGGATGGGCGTGAAAGCAAAACTGAACCTGGAATTTTCTTTAGAGGATTTGGAAATTAAACAGTGGGATGCATATGAACTAAGCAATAAAGAAACCGCTGCTGATGCGCTTCAATCATTATTGATTTGGATGAAAAAAAACGATTTGTCAAGATTGATTTGCAAAACGCAAATTATGATTGTCCCGCCTTATCAATTAAAAATTGCCAATGCACTTATCACCAATTTTCATCAACCCAACTCAACTCTTCTTTTGCTGGTAGCAGCAGTAGTTAGCGATGACTGGAAAAATATTTACATGCATGCACTCAAAAATGATTTCCGTTTTTTGAGTTACGGAGACGGAAGTTTGCTTTTCGGTAAATAAAAATCCCCGATAAAATTTACCGGGGATTGTGTCTAATCTAAGCTTGTTGAAAATCTTATCTCAGCAATGTAAACGCTCCTTGTGAGTTTTCAACTTTGTTGGTTCCCGGGTTAGCGGCATCCGGTGTTTCTACAGAGATGTAATAAATGTAAGTATCAGCCGGTTGGTCTTTGCCCTTTAATTTTCCATCCCAATTCGTAATGTCGTTGTGAACTAATTCACCCCAACGGTTGTAAATTCTAAAATCTTTAACTGTCGTTAAACCAAAAGATACAGGGCCAAAGAAATCGTTTTTGCCATCACCATTCGGACTGAATGCATTTGGCATTTGGTATTTACCGGTTACGATAATCACAACTGAATCATAAGCCGCACAATGTGCATTAGCTGATTCACTCACCGTTACATAATAAACTGTTTCCACATCTACGGTAGCACTTGGATCAAAGCAATCTGCACATGTTAAGCCAGTAACTGGCGACCATGTATAAACCGGGTTTATGTAGTTCTGTGTGCTTACGGTTATTTGATTCGACACGCCAAGTGCTGTAAGAATAGTATCAGGCGATGCATTTGCAAAAACCTGAGCCGGTTGTGCTATTAAGGCTGTCAATGTATCTAAACAGCCGTATACATTTTTAGTTATTACGGTATATGTACCTGCGGTCAAATTATGGAATGAACTATCGCTTTGGAATACACCGCCATTCAATGAATAAGAGTAAGGTGCATTTGCCAGTGTAAGCGGAGTAACAGCAATGGCTCCATCGTTAAACTGCTGACCGTAGCAAGTAGTAGAGTCAGTATTCACATCAAAACTTTCATTGGCTGCACCTGCATTTACAAAGAAGGTTCCTGTAGCACTGCATCCAAGAGCATCGGTTAAAGTAAATGTGTAGTTACCTGTTGGAACATTATTGAACGTTGCCACTGTATCCGCTCCATCCATGGAAAGAGTGTCTATACCCAGACCTGTTACATTAACAGTAATTGATCCAGTGCCACCTCTTGGAGTTAATATCTCTGTTCCATATCCAAGATCTGCACAAGTAGGTTGGTTAACCTGCGAGTTGTAAGACAGTGATGGAGACTGACCGATAATTGCCGAATTAGCAGCAGTACATCCATTGGCATCTGTAACCGTAACCAAAATAATTCCTACGGGTTGATTAATAACTGTTGCTGCTGTAGCTCCTGTATTCCAATGATATGTATAGTTTCCGGTTCCTCCATTTGCTGCCGCTGTTGCGGTTCCGGTAGTGTCACCAAAACACAACATCGCAGTTGCATTTACAGTAACTGATAAAGCTGAAGGATTAGTGACAGTATAAATAGCACTTACTGTGCAACCTCCCTGGTCGCTGGCAGTTACCGTATAACTTCCGGGAGCAAGACCAGTAATAGTAGCGCCCACTTGTGTAGGAACTACACTCCAAGTAAATGTTATTGTTCCTGTTCCGCCAGATGCGTTTACAGTAATGCTTCCGTCATTAGCCCCATTGCAAGAAACATTATTGATAATAGGACTACCAAATGCAATTGTTCCAACACCAGTAGTAATTGTATAAGATGCAGTCACACTGCACTGATTTGCATCGGTAACTGTAACTGTAACTGGTCCAGCCGCTAAACTATCAGCTGTATCTCCGTTATCTCCATTTGACCAGTGCAAGGTAAGTGATCCTGTTCCGCCCGATGCAGTCACTGAAATACTTCCTGCACTTGAACAGGTTACAGGAGTGATGTTAGGCTGACCAAGAGAAATTGCCGTGGGTTCAGATAAAGTATATGAAGCACTTGATGAACAACCGTTAGGGTCAGACGCAGTAACATTATAAGACCCTGCTCCAATTCCACTAAGTGTTGCAGTAATATTAGATGAACCTCCCCATACATATCCAATTGTTCCAGTTCCACCACTTGTTGTTACGGTAATGCTTCCGTTAGTTCCACCGTTGCATGTTGGTTGAGTTAAGGTTGGATTTCCAAACGTAATAGCTCCTGAAGCACCGGCTACAGTGTATGATGCCGTAATACTGCATTGGTTTGCATCGGTAACGGTAAGAGTATATGTTCCACCTGCAAGACCTGTAATTGGATTGCCGCTTAGTGAGCCCGATGGGCCCGACCATGAATAAGTAAGTGTACCGGTTCCGCCAGATGCAGCAGCCGTAATAGAGCCGCCTACTGAACAAGTTGCATTTACAATAGTTGCATTTCCTAAAGCAAGCACTGCCGGTTCAGATATTGTATAGGTAGTAGAAGCCGAACATCCTCCGCCATCGAATACAGTAACAGAATAAGAGCCTTGTGATAATCCGGCTGCTATACTATCTGTGCTCACAGAAGGGTTCCATGTATAACCAATCGGTTGTGTTCCTCCGATAACTAATACATGAATGCTTCCATTACCCGCACCGTTGCAGATTATATTGGTAACAATCGAATTGCCGAATGAGAGTCCAGTTGAAGCCGTAATATTATACGTTGCAGTAATGCTGCACTGGTTAGCATCAGTAACAGTTAAAGTAACCGGGCCACCTGATAAGCTGTCTGCAAAGTTTCCTGTGTCTCCATTAGACCAACCATAAGTAAGTGTTCCTGTGCCTCCGGAAGCGGTAACCATAATTGTTCCTCCGGAAGTACAAGTTGCAGAAGTAATAGTAGGATTACCAAGTGAAATGGCTGCCGGTTCATTTACTGTATAAGTAGTAGATGCCGAACAACTGTTAGCATCTGTAATGGTAACAGAATAAGAACCTGGTGACAAACCGCTGATAGTTGCTCCAGTTTGCTGTGGAGTAGTGCTCCATACAAAAGTGATAGTTCCCGTTCCACCGCTTGCTGTTGCCGTAATGCTTCCGTTATTTCCTCCATTACAAGTAACATCAACAATAGTTGGCGTGCCGAACGTAACTGTTCCTGCGGCTACGCCAACTGTATAAGAAGCAGTCGCTGAACATCCGTTAGCATCAGTCACCGTTAATTCATAAGGTCCACCAGCCAAGCTATCAATAAAACTTCCACTATCTCCATTCGACCAACCGTAAGTAAGTGTTCCGGTTCCGCCAGATGCAGTAACCGTAATAGTTCCTCCAACTAAACAAGTTGCATCTGTAATAACCGCTTGTCCTATAACAACCGGTGTAGGTTCAGTAATATTATATGATGCAGTAGCTGAACATCCATTAGCGTCTGTGCCGGTAACCGAATAAGTTCCCGGAGGCAAACCTGTAACAGTATCGTTGTTTGGTAAACCACCGGACCACGTATATGTGAAAGGAGAAGTAGCCTGACTTAAACTTACTATTATACTTCCATCATTTGCTCCGTTGCAGGATACATTAATTACTTGTTGATTAAGTACAGGGCTTGCAATAGTCTGACTTACTGTTCCAGCACCGGTTGCGCTACATCCATTAGCGTCAGTAGCAGTTACCGTATGCAATCCAACTCCAACACCGGTAATGGTAGCAGTTGTTATTCCACTACCCCAATCGTAAGTATAGCCCGCAGTTCCACCCGAAGCTGTTGCCGTAAGCGAAGCAGAAACAACACCCGCAGAACAATTATAAACAGTTGTATCAGGAACATTCACAACTAACTGTGGCGGTGATGTTAATGTTACAGTATCTGAAGTGGTACAACCCGCAGAATTTGTCACCGTAAAAATATAGGTTCCCGCAGGAATGCCGGTAAGCGTGGTTTGATTGGCACCCCCCGGACTCCATCCGAAAGAAGTAACATTCCCACTAGTGCTTACATAAGAAGCATATACTGCTCCATCATTTCCTCCGAAACATGAAACATTCTTAACTGAATCTACTGTTGAGGTTAAGCCTCCCTGAACGGTAACTATAACTGAGTCGCTTACGGTAATAGTTGAGTTGTCGCAGTTGGTATAAACCGCCTGAACATTATAAGTTGTTGTATTTGGCGGACAAACAGTAATACTTCCTCCGGTTCCTATTTGTGTAGTTCCCTGGAACCAGTTAATAACATAGTTAGGTGCCCCGGCTGGTGTAAAGCGGTAAGCATCGTTGGTAGCTGTCCAAACTGTTGCATTTCTACCAGGTGCAGTATACGCTACAGTACCAGCAGCATTCTGAATTCCCTCTACAGCTAATCCGCTATTCCATCCAACACAAGTTCCTTTATTCTGAATGTAAATATCAATTACGTTAGTTGTTTCATACAACACTATTTGCTGTGTTTGAGAAAGCGGGTTATTGCATGAACCTGTGCTTACGCTGTTCGGGTCGCCATACATTGGCATATGATACCACGACACAATAAATTGACGGCAAGGATATGTTCCGGTAATTGAAAAATAAATTTGTCCCTGGAAAGTAGGATCTAAATCCTGCCAAGGTCCCATGATACAGTTTCTTAAATCAGCAGGAGTTGTTGAGGGAATAGGTCCGTTTATTGCCCAGCTATTATTATTATTTGCATTAGCTGTGTTAAAAGAAACAATTCCGTTTGAGCCAACTATCAATTGCCCGTAAGTATTTCCGAAGAAACAGAAATTGAACGGCAGGTTGATGACATTCGACCATGTATCATCAATGTTTACAAGAATGGGTGTTCCTGTATTAAACGCTGCAGCAGGATTGTATGCAATTGCCGAACCTGTATATGCTGTTGTTTGTGCACCGGCTATAGCAGTTGCTGTAAGCGTAGCACAGGTTTGTCCGCAAGGAATTGTAACATTATTGTTAGTAGATACAGCCGGACAATCACCACAAGGTGAAGTGCCAACAATATAACTTGCAGATACGCTGCATCCCCCCTGGTCAGTAATCGCAAGGCTATAAGTTCCTGCCGGAAGATTTGTTAGAGGATTTCCGCTTAGTCCACCAGACCAAGTATAAGTAAGTGTTCCTGTTCCACCGGTAGCGGCAATAGTTATTGAACCATTTCCTGAACATGAAACATCATTCACAGCTGCATTAGTAATTATTATAGAAGAGCCTTGAGCAACATTATAAGAGGCCGAGGCTGAGCATCCATTCGCATCAGTAGCAGTTACGCTATATGAACCCACGGATAAACCGGTAACGGTATCGTTATTCGGCAAGGTGGGAGACCAAACAAAATTGATAGGTTCAGTTGCTCCATTAGTAGTAACAACTATAATACCATCATTACCCGCGCAAGTAGCATTGGTAATTACCGGATTTCCAAAAGTAAAAGATGTTCCTTGACCAACTGTATAAGAAGCAGTTGCCGAACATCCGTTTCCATCAACAGCAGTTACAGAATATGTTCCTGCCGCAAGACCGGTTTGTGTGGCACTGTTAGGTAAACTATTTGACCATGTATAATTTACAGTTGGTGATGCGCCAACTGTTGTAACCACTATCCCTCCATTATTTCCTCCACAACTTGCATTGGTAATTACCGGTGCGCCAAATGTGAAAGATGCCCCCTGACCAATAGTATAAGAAGCAGTTGCCGAACATCCGTTCGCATCAGTTGCAGTTACTGCATATGTTCCTGCGGCAAGTCCGGTTTGTGTGGCGCTATTTGGCAAAGTAGGAGACCATGTGTAATTCACAGTTGGGGTTGCGCCATTTACGGTTACTGTAATGCTTCCGTTATTTCCTGCACAAGTAGCATCAACAAGAACCGGTGCTCCAAAAGAAATTGGCGCAGCTTGTCCAACAGTATAAGAAGCCGTAGCTGAACATCCGTTTCCATCAACCGCTGTAACTGAATATGTTCCTGCGGCAAGTCCTGTTTGTGTAGCGCTATTTGGCAAAGTAGGAGACCATGTATAATTTACAGTTGGTACAGCTCCGCTTAAACTTACAGTAATACTACCGTCATTACCGGCACAGGTAGCATTAGTAATTACAGGTGAATTAAAAGTTACATTACCGGCAACGACACTAATTGTGCCTGGGTCGCTCGCTGTGCAATTTTTTGAATCGTGAACTGTTACAGTATAAGTTCCAACACCAACACCTGTAAGCATTTGAGTTGTTGGACCGGTGTTCCAATTATAAGTATAACCGGGTGTGCCGCCAGAAGGCGTTGCAGTTAAAGAAGCGGTTATATTAGAAAGACATGAAGTAATAATTGTATCGGGAACGTTAACTAATAATTGAGGAGGATCTACAAGCGTGACTGTGTCGTATCGGGTACAACTGGCTGCGTCTGTAACAGAGAAAATATAAGTTCCGGCAGGAATTCCATCTAAATGTGTTTGACCTGTACCACCTGGTGACCATCCATAGGAAAGAATTGCAGAGCCGGTATTATATGAAGCATAAACAGCTCCATCACTACCTCCATGACAACTGATTTGATGTATCGAGTCGATACTGGCTGATGTTCCCGAAAACCCTACGGTTACATTCGAGCTAACCACAACCTGAGAACCATCACAATCAGTATAAGTTGCCTGAGCTGTATAAACAGTGGTTGCTGGTGGACACACATTAATAACACTTCCGGTTCCAATTTGTGTTGCTCCCAAAAACCATGCAATCGTATAATTAGGCGCGCCTACAGGTGCAAAGCGTTTTGCATCGTTAGTGGCTGTCCAAACCGAAGCATTTCTACCGGCTACAGTATAAGCTACCGTTCCGTTTGCATTTTGAATACCCTGAGTTGCGTAACCACTATTCCAGTCAGAACACACCTGTTTCTGCTGAATATACATATCAATTACGTTAGTAGTTTCATACAAAATAATTTGCTGGGTTGCACGCAAAGCATTCCCTTGACAATGGGTTGTATTTACACTATTCGGATCACCGTAATATGGTGTATTATACCAAGACACTTTGAAATAACGGCAAGGGTACGTTCCGCCAATTTCATAAAAAACTTGCCCTTGATTGGTGGGATCAATATCCTGCCATGGACCCATAATGGAATTAGTAAGATCAGCCGGAGTAGCCGATGGAATTGTTCCGGGAATTTGCCAGCTATTGAAAGCTCCGGCATTGGCGGTATTAAAAGAGCAAACTCCGTTAGACCCCACTAATATCTGGTTATAATTGTTGCCGAAAAAGCAAAAGTGGAATGGCAAACTGATTACTCCCGACCAGATATCATCAGTATTTACCAATATCTGCGTTCCAGTATTAAAAGCAAACGGAGGACTGTAAGGAATGGTTGATACCGCATAAGTGGTCGTCTGGGCACCGGCAAAGGCATTAGCCGTAAGGTTGGTACAGGTTTGGCCGCATGGAATTGTAACACTGGTAGCCGTGCTTACAGCGGGACAACCTGGAAATTGCGCAAATAATTCAGCAGAAAATGACAGGCTGCATATAAAAGCTAGAAGTAAGATTTTTTTCATCAGGGGATATTTTTTAAAAAAACAGGACGCTAAAATAATAATCTGAGGCAATTTGACTGCAACAGAGCGCTTTTTTGTTCAATTGAATTTAGCAGACGAAAATAGTTGTGTAAAGGTTGGCTGAAAGAAGAGGCAATTAAATGATAGAATTGCATCCTTGATGAAAACGAATTTTCTTTTTTTTGCATTATTGTTTATTGCCTGGCGATGCCAAAACAAAAATTCGGCTTCTACCGACCCACAACAGAACCGCTACTACAGGATTTACAATGAAATTTATACGGGGTGGTCTAAAATTCCTCTTGCTTCAACCCAACAAAAATTAAATGCCTATTTGCAGGAGTTTCCGGAGAATGCAAATGCTCAAATGCTGGCAGGAAATATTGCTTTCTCGTTTGCAGAATATGACAAAGCGGTTGAACATTACAGAGCCGCTATCGCAATTCAACCTCGGCAGGCCATCTTGTACTCGGCATTGGGGAGTGCCTTTAATTTTCAGAATAAAACTGACTCGGCTGAAAAATATTTAATGAAAGCCATTTCAATGAATGATTCTTCATCTTACACGTTTCTGAATGCCTCCCTTCTATATTTAAAGATGAATAATAAAGAAAAATGTCGGTCTTTTGCCGATTCGGCTTTTGCAAAGGGAAACATATCACAAGTAACTTACAGCGGCTTATGTTTTATATTTAATCAATTGAATGAAACAGAAAAGAGCCGGGAATTTTATACCCAGGCAGTTGCTCTTGGGTTAAAAGATACTTTGGCTTTCAAAGAAGTGCTGGATGGAAAATTGAAACTGGAAGACTATTATCGAACT
>CAIYOV010000460.1 GCA_903927935.1 uncultured Bacteroidota bacterium
TAAAACAGGAGGAGAATTAAATACATCCACCTCCGGCACTTTGTGCCACCTCCGCCAGCGGAGGAGAAAATGCGAATACAAGATGCTTCGACTACGCTCAGCATGACAGAATGTGGCTGTTTGCGTTAGGGGTAGTAGTGGAAATCCTTTTTTTTTGCCTGTTGAGCTACAGAACCACCCCGCCCGAAACGGGCACCCCTCCTTAAAAACAAGGAGGGGAATTAAATGCAACAGCAAAAAAAGATTGTAACGGATAACCCGCCCAAAGGGAACGCGATAATTTTTAAAACCTGCTTGGCAGCATTTGGTTTTGTAGAAAGTATGGATATATTTGCGCTCCCAAAAAATAAATGATTTATGCCTAAAATGAAAACAAATTCCGGAGCTAAGAAGAGATTCAAAGTAACCGGGTCAGGTAAGATAAAGCGCGGAAAAGCATACAAACGCCACCTGCTGGGTAGTAAGAGCAAGAAGAGAAAAGAGGAACTTGCTAAGTCAACTGTAGTTCATAAGAGCGATGAGCATCGCGTAAAACTGATGCTTGGATTAGCTTAATATTTGACCCTGTAATTTGTAAACTGAAAAATTAATAGAAAATGCCACGTTCAACCAATGCCGTTGCCAGCAGAAAGAGAAGAAAAAAAATATTAGACAAAGCGAAAGGATATTTCCTGAGCCGTAGTAAAGTTTATACCGTAGCTAAGAATGCCGTTGAAAAAGCAGGTGTTTATAGTTATGTAGGTCGTAAACTGAAGAAGAGAGATTACCGTGCGCTTTGGATTACCCGTATTAACGCAGCAGTGCGCGAAGAGGGCTTGACTTATTCAAGATTTATAAATAAACTTGCTTCAGCAAACATCGAATTGAATCGTAAGGTTCTTGCCGATTTAGCTCTGAACAACCCTGAAGCTTTTAAGGCAGTGGTTGCAACAGCAAACAAATAGATTCCAACTTTTAGTGTTTTCATAGGTTCAAAGTTGGTCGTTCGCAAGAGCGACCACTTTGTTTTTTTATACCCCAACTAACCTGCCCTAAAGGGGAGGAACAAGAAAAGCTATTCTTCGAAAATTTTTATACCGGATAAACGACTAACTGAAAGTTACAGACAAAGTATCTGTAGCGTTTCACTTACTGTGATACATTTTTTCTGAAAACTATTTTTAATAAAAAGGACAGAAAGAACCGTGCATAAAAAAAATTATGCAGGTTTGCCACCGCCAATTTGAAAATTAATGTCTCAACCAATAGAACCTGTAAAGAAGAAACTAATAAGCCGTAAAGAAATTGTTGAAGCGCTGAGAATCTACCGCTTTATACTGCCTTATAAATGGCAATTTATTACGGGCATGATTTGCTTAGTAGTGAGCACCGGTGTAGTAAGTTTTATTCCCGGTGGATTTGGAAAATTGATTGATGCAGCAAGCCCGGCAAAAGAAATAATTACTAAAATTTCTGCGGTAGTAAAATCAAGAGGTTTGGCAGAAGAGAAGGTGGCACAGATAACAACCTTAGTAGGCAGCTACACTTCTGAAATTTCGCCAGAGAAACTAAAAGAGATAGGGTTGATACTGGGTATTGTGCTGCTGATTCAGGCAGTGCTTTCGTTCTTCCGCATTTATCTGTTTGAGTATGTAAGTCAGAATGCCATGAGTGCTATACGGAGGGCTTTGTATGAAAAAATAATAACCCTGCCTATTCAATTTTTTGAAGAGAACAGGGTAGGGAATCTGACTTCAAGAATCTCGAGCGATGTTTCGCAGTTGCAGGATGCGCTTACAAATCAACTTGCATTTTTTGTAAGGCAGTTGGTGTTGCCTATTGTTTGTATTCCTTTTATTCTGGCTGTATCGGTAAAACTTACTTTTATAATTCTTGCATTATTACCGGTACTGGTAATTGCAGCCGTAATTTTTGGACGATTCATTCGTAAAATTTCGCGCAAAGCACAGGATGAATTAGCAGAGAGTAACACGATTGTAGAAGAAACTTTTACTGCTATTGACGTAGTGAAGGCTTTCACTAACGAAGCATATGAAACGAGGAGATACTCAAAGATAAGTCAAAGTGTTGCCACAATCGGTATGTATGCGGCAAAGTATCGCGCAGGGTTTGTTTCGTTTATCATCTTTGCCATGTTCGGTGCTATTGTTTTTATTGTTTATGCAGGTTTGAGTGAAGTAGCGAAAGGAAATATTACTATGGGAGGGTTGATTCAGTTTTTCCTCCTGACTCTTTTTATAGGAAGTTCGTTGGCGGGTTTAAGCGAAAGCTATACGGTATTGCAAAAAACAGTAGGGGCATCGGAACGCATTAACGAAATACTGGGAGAAGAAAGTGAAACCAGAACGATTGATGAAAATCGTTCCTCACCGGTTACAGGAGAAGTGGAATTTAAGCAAGTTAACTTCGCTTATCCTTCGCGTAAAGAAACTCTTTTGTTCAGCGACCTTTCTTTTAAAGTAAATGCCGGACAGAAAATTGCTCTTGTAGGTCCGAGCGGTTCGGGGAAATCAACCATCATTAAATTATTAAGCGGACTTTATCCATTCTCTGATGGTGATATTCTTATTGATGGGAAAAGTATCAGTGATTACAACATTACTGCGCTTCGCAAAAATTTCGGAACAGTTCCGCAGGACACTATTTTGTTTGGAGGGACTATACGTGAAAACATTGCTTATGGAAAAACAAACGCTACCGAACAGGAAATTATAAACGCTGCGCGAAAGGCAAATGCACTTAGTTTTATTGAATCGTTTCCTGAAAAGTTTGATACGATTGTAGGTGAACGCGGAGTAAAAATATCGGGAGGACAGAAACAACGGATTGCTATTGCCCGTGCTATTCTGCGCGACCCTAAGATTTTAATTCTAGATGAAGCAACTTCTGCACTTGATTCGGAAAGTGAGAAATTAGTAAAGGAAGCTTTGAATGAACTGATGAAGAACAGGACAACATTTATTATTGCTCACCGTTTATCTACCATTCGTGAAGCAGATGTGATACTGGTAATTAATAAAGGAAAGATTGTTGAGCAAGGCACGCATGACGATCTTTCGAGAATGGAAAAAGGTATTTATAGTAATTTGCTTAAAATGCAATACGATTTAGAGTAAATGAAAATTTCTGCATCTATTTATAGTGATAAAAAACGTCCACTTAAAGACGTTGTTTTAGATTTAGTAGCGCATCAGGTGGATTTATTGCATGTGGATTGTAATGACGATGTTTCTGTTTTTGA
>CAIYOV010000461.1 GCA_903927935.1 uncultured Bacteroidota bacterium
ATAGTTTTTCTTATGTCAACACTTAAAGAAGACGCTTTAAAGTATCATAGCAAATTTCCCCCCGGAAAAATTCAGGTTGTTCCAACAAAGCCCACCAACACAAAACGCGATTTAAGTTTGGCCTATTCTCCGGGTGTGGCTGTGCCTTGCCTCGAAATCGCCAACAACCCTGATGATGTTTACAAATATACCGCCAAAGGGAATCTTGTTGCGGTCATATCAAATGGTACCGCTGTTCTCGGACTTGGTGATATTGGCACACTCGCATCAAAACCTGTGATGGAAGGAAAAGCGCTGTTGTTTAAAATTTTTGCGGATATTGATGTGTTCGATATCGAAGTAAACACAAAAGATGTAGATGAGTTTGTTCGCACTGTAAAAAATATCAGCGGCACTTTTGGTGGAATAAATTTAGAGGATATTAAAGCGCCGGAATGTTTTGAAATCGAGCGCAGGCTGAAGGAAGAACTTGATATTCCCATCATGCACGACGACCAGCACGGTACCGCAATCATCACCGGTGCTGCTTTGTTAAATGCACTTGAGTTAGTGAAAAAGAAAATTGATAAAGTGAGAGTGGTTTACAATGGCGCAGGTGCAGCAGCAATCAGTTGTGCAAAGTTGATGATGCTGTTGGGTGTCAAAAAAGAAAATCTGGTGATGTGTGATAGCAAAGGTGTGATCCGTGATGACAGTTTAAATCTTGATGAAACAAAAAAACTTTTTGCGACGAACCAAAACATACACACACTGGAGGATGCCATGAAGGGTGCGGATGTTTTTGTCGGCCTTTCAAAAGCCGATGTGGTAACGCCCGATATGTTGCGCAGCATGGCAAAGGATTGTATCGTGTTTGCCCTTGCGAACCCAAACCCGGAGATTGAATATGAAGCCGCTGTTGCTTCACGAAAAGATATGATCATCGCAACAGGCCGCAGCGATTATCCAAACCAGGTGAATAACGTTCTTGGCTTCCCTTATATTTTCAGGGGTGCGCTTGATGTGCGCGCAACAAAAATCAACGAAGAAATGAAAATCGCCGCGGTGCGTGCATTGGCGAAACTTACCAAAGAACCGGTTCCTGAAATAGTGAATCTTGCATACAACGAAAAAAATGTAACGTTCGGAAAAACGTATATTATTCCCAAACCGCTCGATCCGCGTTTGATCACAACGGTATCTCCTGCTGTGGCCAAAGCTGCTATGGATTCCGGTGTTGCAAGAATTCAGATCACCGACTGGGAGGCTTACAATAATTCGTTGGTTTCAAGGCTCGGAAAAGAAAGTAATTTTATTCGCGCCATTGGAAATAAAGCACGAGAAAATCCAAAACGAGTGGTGTTTGCTGAAGCGGATAATTATAAGATCTTACGCTCTGCTCAACTGGTAAAGGACGAGGGAATTGCCATTCCAATTCTGCTTGGCAACAAAGAAAAAATTCAACAGATCATTTCTGAAAACAATATTCGCCTTACAGATGTGGCCATCATCGATCCAAAAGAGGAACACGCCAAACGCGACGAATATGCAGAATGGTTTTTCAATAAGAGGCAGCGCAGCGGAGTAACGTTACACGAGGCAAAGAAATTAATGCAGGATAGGAATTATTTTGCACCAATGATGGTTGAGATCGGTGAAGCCGATGCAATGATCTCCGGCTTAACAAAAAATTATCCAAGCACCATAAAACCGGCTTTGCAAATTTTGGGCAAACAGGACGGTATCAATAAAGTTGCCGGAATGTACGTGATGCTGACAACCAAAGGAACCCTGTTTTTCTCTGATACAACGATCAATATTAACCCAACGGTTGAAGACCTCGTGGATATCACCACGCTTACGTACAATGCTGTTAAAAACTTTAATATCAAACCCCGCATCGCTCTTCTCTCCTACTCTAATTTTGGTTCCTCTCCAGGTAAAACCCCTTCAAAAATGGCAGAGGTATGGAGAATATTAAAACAGCTTCACCCAACAATGGTTGTCGATGGTGATATTCAGGCCAATATTGCTCTTAATCAGAAAATGCTGAGAGAAAATTTTCCTTTCAGTGAACTGTGTGGTGAGCCGGTAAACACTTTGATTTTTCCTAAACTTTCGGCAGGAAATATTGCGTACAAATTATTGCAGGAACTTGGCGCGGCAGAAGCTGTTGGCCCGGTATTGCTTGGTTTAAAAAAATCAGCTCACGTGTTGCAACTTGGAAGCAGTGTTCGTGAAATTGTGAATATGGTAAGCATTGCTGTGGTAGATGCGCAGGCCAAAGAAGGAAAATAATATGGTGTTGGGTTCATAAGAGAACCCGCTATTCTTTTTTACTTGTCATGCTGAGGCACGAAGCATCTGCCTGGTATGCTGGTTTAGAAGCATGGGGTTTTCTACCCTGTTGCCGTTTTCTGTCATGCTGAGGCACGAAGCATCTGCCTGGTGTGCTGGTGTAGAAGCATGGGGTTTTCTACTCTGTTGCCGTTTTCTGTCATGCTGAGGCACGAAGCATCTGCCTGGTATGCTGGTGTTGAAGCATGATGATTTCAATTCACTACTATCGACTTTTGTTTTTTCATTTTATCTGCAACCAACTGGTTCCATTGGAAATAATTTCTATGCTGCTGTTTGTTGGAACTGTAACGGTGGTGGCACCGAGCAAGTCAGTATAACTGTCAATGCTTACAATTTGCGCGCTCCTGTTTACAACAATATATCTCCTGTTGGTAACAGCACTTGCTGCAGGTAACGTAAGGGTAATGTTGGATGACGGTGTAGCGTACCAAACTTCTGCTGTATTATCTAGCGTTGTGCTAGAAGTTATGGTTGTTATTTTAGTACTGATTGCACCATTCACATCCAATGTACTGAGTGGCGCAGAAATACCAATACCCACATTTGCCCCGCTGCCTAACACCAGACTATTACTTGCGCTAACTACCGTGTTTGCTCCAATAGCGGTAGCATTGGTAAGCGCTCCTGATGCCACATCCGCACCACCCCCAAGAGCAGTATTATTACTTCCTGCGGTATTCGAATAAAGCGCGTTCTGTCCTATCCCTGTATTTTGAAATCCGGTATTGTTTAAATAAACCGAATTATAACCATAAGCAGTATTATTGCTTCCTGTATTGTTTGCAAAAAGCGATGCGTGTCCCGAGGCGGTATTTTCTAATCCTGTGGTATTGGAATAAAGCGCCCTGTTTCCATTTGCGGTATTGTAGCCTCCATTGGTATTTAACAATAATGCCTGATACCCGATGGCTGTATTATAGTTTCCCGTGTTATTGGACCATAATGCTTGATATCCAATAACCGTATTATAATTTCCAGTATTTGCGGAGGCTGTAGTTGAACCTCTGTATGCTTCAAAGCCGACCGCCACATTATAATTGGTAAAAGCGGTACCGGTACTATTTGCGTAAAACATAGCATTGTACCCAATCACAGTGGCATTGCTTCCTGTTGTATTGCTTTTA
>CAIYOV010000462.1 GCA_903927935.1 uncultured Bacteroidota bacterium
GGAATACAGGATATATAAGAAAGAAGTCAAGATGCTTATTCCTTTTCTGTTTTAAACTCTAAAACTATTTTATTGCTGTTGACTAAAGAAAGAAGAGTTGCTCAATCTTTCTTTAAAATCTTCATAATCTTTTAAAGCGGGATTACTCCAAAGTGCTTCTGACATAGCTGTCAATCGTGGCATAATCTGGTGGAGCAATTGCTTTTCGGTAGCAATGTGTTCTGTCCATACGTTGGCTTGTCCTCCAAGGATTAATCTTTGTTTTTCTTCCCGTAAAGATTTCGGAAGCGGATTGAAGTGATAAACTTTTCGAACAGAAAGATTGGTCATATACCAGGCACCTCTTTTGTCGGTAATCTTTTGCGGATAATCGAAATAGCAAAACAAACGCGGAGTCATAATCACCCGGTTGCCATGTTCAGCAGCCTTTACACCGGCATGTTTGCTGAGCCAACTCATCACAATTACACTATCGCTCAATCCGCCCTTTACAATTTCGCCCCAGCCAATAACAGTTTTGTTTTTGGTGGCTAGATAATCTTCAACCTTCCTCAAAAAATAATGCTGCAATTCTTCCTCGTTTTTTAAATGCTCTTGCTTTATCAAAGCTTGTGCAACATAACTTTTCTTCCATGCTTTTTTAGGAGCTTCATCTCCACCAAGATGAATGTATTTGCCCGGAAACAATTCGTAAACTTCATCCAGCACATCGTGCAGAAACTGAAAAGTAAAATCCGATGGACAATAAATATCGGGCTTAATGCCCCATGTAATTGGAATTGTTTTCGGTTCATTTGCGTTGCAGCTTAATTCAGGATAAGCCGCAATGGCAGCGCTTGAATGACCGGGCAATTCAATTTCAGGAACGATGGCTACGTATCGTTCATTGGCATACGTCACAATTTCTTTGATGTCCTCCTGCGTATAGAACCCGCCATATTTTGTTCCGTCTTTTTCTGTGCGCCATGCTCCCACTTCAGTAAGCTTTGGATATTTTTTGATTTCAATTCGCCAGCCCTGGTCATCGGTTAAATGCCAGTGAAAAACATTCATTTTAAGTTCGGCAAGTAAATCAATGTATTGTTTGATAACTTCTTTTGGAAAGAAATGTCGGCAAACATCCAGTTCCATTCCGCGCCATTTATATTGCGGATGGTCGTTTATTTCTGCACTAGGAATTTGATTAGTCAAAGAAGAGTTGATAAACAGTTGGGCGACCGATTGGCAGCCGTAACTCAATCCGCGATGTGTATGTGCCTGTATTAAAACCGAATCAGGCGAAACTCCTATTCGATAACCTTCATCTGTTACAGAATCAGCGTTAGCCGCAAGTAGTTGAAGAACAATTTTCTTCTCGTTCTGACTAACTGGGGTTTTAAAATGCTTATTGCCGAATAGTGAAGTGGCAAGCTGCTTCATGATGAAAGTACTTTCTTCATCGGCTTCATCCATTTTAATTCCCAGCCCTTTGCTGTAATTAAAGAAGCCCGATTTTATTTCAACCTGTGCAGGCTTGGGAATAATTTCAATGCCTTGAGCAATAGAAAATAACGGAACAAGAGTCAAAAAGATGACAACCAATCTCATCGCAAAACTTTGATGGCTCTGTCAGGGTAATCTGTAATTAGTCCATCAATGCCCTGCTGTTTCAACTTGAGCATTTTGTCGGGGTCGTTTACCGTCCAGGGAATGATTTTTATTTTTTGTGCGTGGCATTTTTCAATCAATTTTTCGTTCACCAACATCACATTCGGGCTGTAGATGCTCGGATTAAAACCTAATCGGTGAATGTTTTTTTCAAAGCTGTCAATATCGGCTATCAGCAAAGCGGTGGTGGTATTTGCATCGGTTTGATGAATCACTTGCAACGTGCGCGGGTCGAACGATTGAATGATGCACTTACTCAATACATTTTTCTCTTTCAATAAATTATAAAGCAACTTGGCAAACGGCTCTGGTTTAGGATGGTTTACATCATCGCCATCGTGGGTTGACTTTGTTTCGATGTTGTATTGCACTGGTGGCAAATGATTTTGCAGAATGAATTCCTCAACTGTATCAATCACCTCACTTAACAAAGGTTTGGTAGCAAACATTTTTTTCTGCTCTGGAAACTTCTCATACGGTTTCGAACCACAGTCAATGGTTTTAATAAAATCATAATCAAGATGGTAAATTCTAAACTCCTTTTTATCTTTTCCGTCATCGCAGTAATTACAGATCTCGCAGTTGATAGTCGGGTCGTGGCTCACTACTAACTTACCGTCTTTCGAAACTACCACATCCATTTCCAGCGTATTCACGCCAAGCCTTACTGCTTCTAAAAAAGCAACAATGGTATTCTCCGGATACAATCCGCGGCAACCGCGATGACCTTCAATGTCGAAAGTAGTTTGTGCGGAAATATTATTTGCAAGCATGCCCAAAACAAAAATAGCAGCGATTCGCATCGTATAATTTTTCTGCAAGATAAAATTATGTGGCTTTCTGCTCTTTCTTAGCCTAAACCATATATTCCAAAGAAACGAATGTCCCTAAAACAGGTCAATTTTTTTTGAAAATACTCTGTTTTCGCTTGGTAAAGTGTTGTTGAGGCTTGGTAAAGTGCTGTTGGAGCGTGGTAATGTTCTGTTCTTGCTTGGTAAAGTCCTGTTATGGCTTGGTTCACTTCTGTTATCGTATGGTTACTTTCTGTTTTCCTTTGGTAAACTGTTGTTAGAGCTCGGTAATGTTCAGTTTTCCTATGGTAACCTTCTGAAATCGCTCGGTAATTTTCTGTTTTCCCGTGGTAACCTGTTTCGTGTGCTCAAATCCGCAAAGGTTTGCTTCATTTTTTGTAGCTCCGTCAGGAATCGAACCTGA
>CAIYOV010000463.1 GCA_903927935.1 uncultured Bacteroidota bacterium
TGATGGTGATCATTATAAAGGAGGGCGTGTAAGATTAGGCGATAATTTTCCCGTATATGGAAGTTGGGATGATGCCCAGAAATCTTTAGTTTACAAACCTGGTACAACTTATCTGTTCGATATATTCACACAATTTACAACAAACAAGCAACTGATTCTTCTAGAAACTAAAAAAGGTTATGTGCCTATTGAGAATGGCCATTTCTGAGTATAATGAAGTAGTAAAATATCCCAATTAATTAACCACAACTAAAATTGAGTTATTGTGAATACTAAAATTTGGCTTTTATTCTTTTTCGTTACGTCATTAGTAAATGCCCAAACCATCAGCTACGAAAAGCTCGATTCACTCTCCAACGCAATTAGTAAACTGCAACTGGGGGCAAACAACCTAACCTATAACGATGGTAAAAGCGATTATGAACTCAGTTTTTCTGACGAAAACTTTAAAGTATTATTCAGCACCCAACTGGCATCGCATTCTGTTTATAGAAAATCGTCCTGTTGGGATATTCTGGCTTTAACCGAGAATATTGATTTGTCGAAGGCAACAGGCATTACCTGGCAAAACTCTTACGACAGAGTGATGCTGGTAAGACTATATTTCCCCAAAGAGTATTTACAAATGCAATTATTTGAAAACGGTAAACTTACCAGCACAATAAGCCCGCAGTATCTGGAGTTTTTTAGCAAGTATGAGAAAAAAAATTACGACCTCTTTAAAACCGTTTTTTACCTGTGTTCGCGCTTCCAGGTAGAAAAGGGAGTAAAAACACAAGCTGTGTTAGACGAAGAAATAAATGATTTTGGTTCGCTTTCCCAAGTGGATTTTATTAAAGCGCATCCTACTGCCTTAAAAGCAAAGCAGGCTCAATACGTCCTATCCGTTCTTCAAAAAAGAGCAGAGGAAGAAAAGGACCCCGGGCACGCTACCGCGCAAAATCAGGCTCTGGAAAAATTCAATTCAGGAATAATTTCTGGCGAGTTTCATTTACTAAGTGGCGACTGTACCCCGTATTGCATTATTGATGTAAATAGCTATGGCTACCTTATTTTAGATGGAATACAATGCGAGGGTAGTATTGTCAAAAAATTTTCTGAAACGTATGTCCGTTCTACTACCGATAAGTTTATGTTTCATTTTCCTGACAACCCACAGGTTCAAATTAATATCAAAAGCCCCACCGAGTTTTACTACAGCAACCCAAACAAAACTTGTAAATTCATTAAAACAGGTGAGCGGTAAGATTTTTGCCAATTCACAAATGTCGCGCGAGCCCGCTTGTGCGGACATGAGGGCTTACAAATAATATAAACCGGCAGTGCATTTTCTTTCTTAGTATTACTTTATCAAAACTACCTCTAAATTCAAACTTATCGGAGGCTTTGGACTTGTCCTTGGCATCAATGTATATATCGGTTCTTTGCCCTGGTCATTATTTTCTAAAGCAACGGTTAATCCGTTTAGGGCAGAGGTTTGGCAGCATGAAGCAACAATATTGGCCATGTTAATCTTCTTTGCATTGCAGGGGGGCTGTATTTTGCTGTTAATGACCCAATGTAAAGTTATAATTACCACCCCCGATGGAATAACTTTTGTAAATCCAGTATTGCCATTTATCCGCAATACAAA
>CAIYOV010000464.1 GCA_903927935.1 uncultured Bacteroidota bacterium
AACATTTCCTTTTGGGAGGAAAACATTTCCTTTCGGGAGGAAAACATTTCCTTTTGGGAGGAAAACATTTCCTTTCGGGAGGAAAACATTTCCTTTGGAAAGGAAAACACTTAAAAAGCAATTTTCGGCTTCATCTTCTTTTTTTAACAATAAGCAAAAGCTAATGGCAAATCTTGCGAATTGCCCTTTCCCCTTACTAAGCAAAATCATATCGGCAATTATTTACAGGCTGTACTTTTGTAGTATAATAACACCTGTATGGCTAACTCCAAATTAAAAACCACAAAGCAAAAGCCAGCCGCCAAGGCTAAAAAAACAAAGAAGGTAAAATCCGTCTTAGTTAATTCCGAAAATTTACTTGATGCCGTTTTCCACACAGCCGATATAGGAATTGCCATAGTAAACACCGATGGCAAAGTAATAAAAGCCAACGATGGTTATTGCAGCCTTTTTGGTTATGGGTGCGGAGAACTTATTGGTAAGCCCTGGTTTAAAGTGATTGCCCCATCCGACAGAAAAGCCGTGAAACTGGCTCATGCAAAAATAGCACACGGTGAAAAATTAAGGCACGAACGAAAAGCCATTCGAAAAGATGGTAAGCTGATTGATATCTACCTGACCAACACGTTGCTTAAAAATGCTGATGGCACCCAATACATCATTAAAACAGTACGCGATATCACCGAAAGCACCAAGTACAAAAACCTGTTACATCAGGCCGAACGAATTACAAAGCTGGGCGCCTTTGAGTTTGACTTCCATACCAATGACATGATATGGACGGATGAACTGTTTGAAATATGTGAAATGGAAAAGAAGGCAACGGTCAACTTATCGGAGGTTATAAAATATTATAAGACCGAATATGTTGATGAAATAGCCCTTGCGGTAAATGATGCCCGGAATAAGGGAAAAAGATTTGTGGGCGAATGGGAGTTTGTAACACCGCATAATAACACCAAGTGGCTGCGTGTTACCGGAGACCCGATACTTACTAAATCAAAAACCGTTGAGCTGATAGGAACCGTTCAGGATATCACAGAAAAAAAACTGGCGGAACTTGAAATAGAGCGTTTAACGTGGGTAGCAAAACATACGAACAGTGCAGTAGTCATCAGCAATCCGCACGGTAAAATTGAATGGGTTAATACCAGTTTCGAGAAACTGACCGGATATAAATTAAAAGAAATAATAGGGGTTCATCCCGGTGACTTTCTACAGGGTACCAGAACCGATAAAGAAACAGTAAAAAGAGTGGGCGAAAGGCTTAGAAATCACCTGCCGTCAACCGGAGAGGTACTGCTTAATTACAACAAACAAGGAGAGCCTATTTGGATATCATCGGACATTGCTCCCATTTTTAAAAATGGAAAGCTCATCAATTTTGTAGGGATTATGACCGACCTCACTGATGTAATGCAAGCCAAAGAAATCAAAGAACAGCAGGAAGTTTTGCTGCAAAAGCAACAAATGTTTAAGGCTATCTCTAAATATTTCCCCAATGGCATTATCGGCATCGTAAATCCTGATTTGAGATATGTGTTTGTAGGCGGAACCGAATTGAAAAAATTAGGCCTCAACCATCACGAGATGATAGGCGATAAAATTTTCGATAACATCCACCCCGAATCAAATGAATACGCTGAACCTTTTTTAAAGCGCGCATTTACGGGTGAAAAGATTTCTTTCGAACTCACCATATCCGGCAAAATTTATTTAGTCACAGCGGTGCCTGTTAATGCCAAAGTTGCACCGGTTAATCAGGTCTTAATTGTTATTCAGAATATTACCGAAAGCAAGAAATCGCAGGAAGAATTGATGAACGCCCTGCAAAAACAAAAAGAACTCAATGAATTAAAGTCGAAATTTGTTTCTATTGCCTCACATGAGTTCCGCACTCCTCTCAGCACCATTCTGTCTTCTTCTTTTCTGGTAGGTAAATACAACAAACCCGAAGATGATGAAAGGAAGGAAAAACATTTAGAGCGGATTAAGAACTCTGTCAACAACCTTACCGATATACTCAACGATTTTCTATCGGTTGGCAAAATTGAAGAAGGGGGAATTAAAAACCGGCCGGGTCTGTTCAACGTCAGGTCTTTCTTCAGCGAGTTACAGGAAGAAATGCAGGGATATTTAAAACCGGGTCAGCAAATTATTTACAGCCACAAAGGCAAAAGCGAAATGGTTTATCTGGACCGTCAGCATTTCAAAAATGTGCACATCAACCTGCTGTCAAACGCCATTAAATATTCAGAAGAAAACAAAACCATACATCTCACTTCATTATTTGATAACCACACGCTGCGGGTAAAAGTGCGCGATGAGGGCATAGGCATTCCGGAGGCTGACCAGAAACATTTATTTGAAACTTTTTTCAGGGCAAATAACGTTAGTAATATTCAGGGTACCGGTATGGGGCTGCACATTGTAAAAAAATATCTCGATATAATGGGCGGCAGTATTGAATTTACCAGTGCTGAAAATCAAGGATCGACTTTTACAACCAGCTATCCGCAAACAATTATTACAGACAATATGGGGTCGTAGTTCTTAAACATAAATACACCCCGACTGATACTGTTCACCCTAAACAATGATGCGCATCATTGTTTCAGGTATGTGCACTCTCTACTCTTGTAATTGGAAAAATGAGAAGTAATAATGAATAGTTGAACGAAAAGGCGCGAAGGATGAAAACAATATTGTTGATTGAAGATAACATTGATATGAGTGAAAACACAGCCGAAATTCTTGAATTGGCAGATTACCAGGTGATCACCGCAGAGAACGGAAAGATAGGCATTGAACTGGCGGCACTATGCCAACCCGATTTAATAATTTCAGATGTAACCATGCCCGAAGTTGACGGCTTTGAAGTACTGGAAGAACTGCGAAAATCAATCACAGTCCGTAACACACCTTTTATATTCCTGACCGCGCGAACTGAAAAAGAGAACATGTCAACCGGAATGGAGTTAGGGGCTAACGCCTATATCACCAAGCCTTACGATGGAAACGAATTATTGAGAATTGTAGCTAAAATGATTTAAGAATTTGATAATTAAATAATCACCCCCATGAAAAAGATTCTGGTAATTGAAGACAATGCCGAAGTTCGGGAAAACCTGACCGAAATTCTTGAAATGGCCAACTACAAAGCCTATGGTGCAGCAGACGGAAAACAGGGATTAAAAGTAGCCAAAAAAGAAAAGCCTGACTTGATTATATGCGATATCATGATGCCGGTATTAGACGGTTACGGGGTATTGCATGTAATGAGCAAAGACCCTCAATATTCCTCTATACCATTTATTTTTCTGTCGGCTAAAAATGAACATGCCGATATTAGAAAAGGAATGGACCTGGGGGCCGATGACTTTTTAAGAAAACCAGTGCATGGCGAAGATTTATTGAAAGCTGTAGAAACGCGATTGCAAAAAAGTGAAACACTGAAAACGAATATTACAGCAGCGAAGGGCAATGCTGCTATAGCCAGCGAAAAAAATATAACACTCGCAGACTTGCTCTCTGAAGAAAGGGAAATAAAAAATTATGCGAAAGGCCAAATGGTTTATAAAGCTGGTGGTCGCCCAAGTAATCTCTTTTATGTAGTGAAAGGAAAATTAAAGCTTTTCAAAATCAATGAACAGGGCAATGAATTCATCATTTCTATTTTAAAAGAAGGCGATTTCTTCGGTTATAATCCTTTGCTCGAAGGCGCTGTTTACACCGATAGCGTAGAACCCTTAGAGGATGTAGAGATTAAGCTAATACCGAAAGAAGATTTCCTTTCGCTGATGTTCGAGCATAACGAAACTGCCAATCAGTTCATTCGTATGCTTACCAAAAACATCAGTGAACAGGAAGAGCAATTGGTGCGTCTGGCATACAACTCTCTTAGAAAACGCGTTGCTGACGGAGTGCTTTACTTAAATGATAAATTTAAAAGCAGTGCAAACGGTAAAGGGGAATTTAAAATCTCCCGTCAGAACCTCGCCAACGTAACCGGTGCAAGCAAAGAATCTGTCATCAGAATGCTCAGCGATTTTAAAGAAGAAAAACTGATTGACATTAAGGAAGCACATATTATCGTGCTTAAAGAAGATAAACTGCGAAAGCTGTTGAATTAATTCTTCGGGCTGTTCAAAAGTATACTACTACACTAATTTTATTTTGCGTTGCGCCCACATGTATTTATACAGAACAGGGAAATAATAGGCATACGAAGCAAGAAGCAATAAAATAAAAACAGTGTAAGCGTTCAGGCTGACTCCATTGGCAACAAGCGGAGTTAGAATAACAAACCACTCACCGGTAACCCCCAGCGGGTAAAGAGCAATAAAAAAAGAGTAGCGCATCCATAACAGCAAAGCTGGCTGCCTGTTAAACAGCGACAGAAAATAAAGCGAATAGCGAACCAACTCGGTTATGCCCCAGGCAAACGACACTATCACCACACCGGTATTTAAAACAAATAACTGAGCATAGTTTTGAATAAACATATTGATAAGCACCAGCACGAGTATCCTGGAAACTACCTGTGCTGCAGTAGATACTACAGGAGATTTCACCCATTTGAGCAAGGCGTGTATTATTTCTAATACTGCCATACCCTGCGCTATATTCAGCAACAGTAAGTTAAAGCTGTTCATTACCAAACCTGAGCTGATATAGCTAAACAGGAATACTGCCCAAAAAACAAAAGCAATGAGATTATAGGCTGCTAAATAATATTTAACCGGTGAGTTCATTCTGCAAATTAAAATAAAAACGCCTCACTGTGAAAGCGAGGCGTAATACCTTTACAGGAAAAAATGTTTCTGATTAAAATTGCTTTATATACAACGCAGCCAACTCATTCGAAGGGTCAATCTCTAATGCTTTCAAAAAGTTTGCTTTGGCTTGGTCCTTATCTTTTAATTTCTCAAAGTAGTAAATACCTACATACACATAAGCTTCAGGCAGATTGTTTTTAAACTTCACGCCATCGCCACCGGTAACTTCTATGTATTTCTGGTAATAAGGGAATGCTCCGAAATTTTCGGCTTTCTGCAATTGAAACCGTCCATTGGTTTTACCTCTCCAGTAATATCCGTCCGGTGATGTAGGATTGCGTGCAATGAATTCACCGAAGGTCGTATCTGCCATTACAGAATCCATGGCGTTATAATAAGTTCTGCCTAAATAATACAGTTCTATAGAACCCAGCTTGCCGCATTTCTCTTTCTTTAAAGAATATTGGGCGACAGCTTCGTTATAATGCTTTGCCTGAAATAAAACCTTTCCAAACTCTCCCAACAAATCGCAGTTAGAAGAATCGTTTGCCAAAGCTGTTTTAAAGTAATTCATAGCAGCAGTAGTGTCCCCTGATTGTGCAGCTATGCGGGCTGAATAGATATAATCAATATCCTTTACCTTCTTAGCTGGGTTATCCCAAAACAATCTGTTTGCTTCTGCTGCTTCCTTATAGCGCTTCAATTCAAAATTCGAAAAAGCTATAACCCGCTGAAAAATATAGTTAGTCGGGTCGTTCGCTAATCCTTTGTTCGATTCTTCAATCGCTTTATCATATTCTTTGCTCTGAAAATAAAGCGAAGCCAACGTTGTGCGCGCCTGATTATCACCGGGACTTAAGGCAATGTATTTTTCGAAATTCGGTTTCACTTTATCGTACTGCTTAGATAGATAATAAGCCTCTGCCAATTCCTTATACACTATCGGATAGTTCTGATCAATAGCTAATCCCTTATTAAATGCTTCGATAGCCTGATCATACATTCTTCCGCGAACCGATAAACGACCGGTTTTAATCCATGCCAACGCAAGTTGCTTGTTTGTTTCGGCTGCTGCTTCATATTTGTTCATCGCCTTACCTCCCATCGTATTATCATTAGCTGAGTTTTCGAGATAGGCATCGCCCAACGACAGCATAATGGTGGTACTTTTATTATCAATGTTATAAGCCGATTCGAAATTATCGATTGCAGCATGCAGATCAATTACATCCGGACGAAAATAAGCATCACCTATTTCATAAAAAATGTTGGCATTTTTCATTTTGCTGGTTTGCACCGCACGGTCAAAATTTTGTTTTGCTCCAACTTTATCTTTCCCAAGCAAAGCCAAACGGCCATTGGCCAGATAACCTAATGCGGTACGGGTATCAGGATTGAAAACCATGGAATAAAAAACCTTTGCCGAATCGGCATCATCGCTTTTCAGATAAGCATTGCCTAAGTAATAAGCTGCTTCACTTTTAGTGACCGTTCCATCTTTCAGCAGTTTAAACAGAATATGCTTTGCTTTAAAATAATTCTCATTATCAATTTCGCGCTGAGCATCCTGAATCGTTTGTGCAGATACGTTCATCATAAACAGAACCAGTACCGCTATTGAAAATACTTTTCCCATATTCTATATATTTGATATTATACTTTAAACCTCGTGCCAACTATCATTGTCCCCCGCTTACCGGTGCTTCGTTAACATTTATTTCACGTTCAGGCACCTTTACCGGCATAAGTCCTGCTTTCAAAAAAATCTTAGCGCCCTTCTCTCTCGATAAAAAACTCACCAGAAGTAATTCTAAATTATCATCGTATGTATTGCGTGTTACGGTGTTTACTGTTCTTATCAAAGGATAAACACCTTCCGCAATATCGGACTGATTCGCACTTACACGAATCACTTGCCCTTCTTTACTTTTGGCGCGCAAACTTAAAATTTTTATTCGCTCTAATGTTTTCTTCACCCTGTCATCATCGTTATCGCTCACCTGATTAAACGGTATAAATCCTATTACATTTTTATTCTTAGAAACATAATCAATAACCTCACCGGCTGATTGCATAGCAAACACATTGGGAGAAACCTTTTCCTTATATCCAAGTGCATTCAATACAAACCGAACTGTGCTTGAATTCTGATTTTCGAAAACCAATCGAGGAGAAGAAGCAGAAGAATTTTTCGGGTTAAAATATTTCTTCAATACCTCCATGTCTAAATCTTTATCATCAAAGTCATTGCTACCGATTAAAGCTACGGCATCATAAGCCACCGGTAACTGGCGAACGTAAATAGTATCGAGATTCTTAAGGTCATTTATTTCGGATTTTTCCAATTCACGAAAAAGCAATAACACGGTTGACTTTTTGCTTTTAAAATCCTCAAACATTTCTTTCTCATTCTTGTAGAAAATATTTGTTTTTACGCTGTCGTAGAAATAATCAAACACTTCTTCTTCCTGCTTAATGATTGGTTCGAGGCCTGCATCAGCATCAACATTCAGTTCGCCTTTGTATGTTTTGTAACGGCTTTGTTCCCTAACTTCTTCAGCCGATTTGTGTGCACAAGATGATATAAGCAACAGACAACAGACAACCGGGAACAAATAAAAAGCAAATCCGCTTCTGTTATTCATCGTGATAGCTTTTATATTCATTAAGGCAACTGTATAAGCGAAACAAGGCATACAACATCATTAAACCGGCAAAAGCATAGCGGTTGCCAGGTGTAAGGTTTAAATCTAGGGATGGAACAAAAATAATTGCGAGGGAGAAGCAAAAGAAAATAAGACCTGCCCCTGCTTTCCAAATCATGGAAGGGGTTGAATAAAGTTTCCCGAAAAATTTATTGAAGCTATCCATCTCTATTAAACTGCAAAATCATAACCATTCACTGCGGAACGATTATGATTTTGCATAAAGTTGTTTTATATAATTGTTACTGCAGTTTAAACACTACCGGGAGGTTAAAATACACCCGCACTGCTTTACCCTGTTGTTTACCCGGCTTAAATCTTGGCAATGTTCTTACCACACGAACCGCCTCTTTATCTAATCCCGGGCTTACACCGCGTATTACATTAACATCTGAAACAGCACCGTCTTCCATTACCACAAACCGCAGTAATACTTTTCCCTGAATATCGTTATCGCGTTCCATTTGCGGATACTGAATATTCTTTTGAAGGAACTTAATTAATTCTCCGTCTCCTCCGGGAAACTCTGGATTTTGTTCAACAAACGTAAACACCTTTGGTTCCTCTACTACAGGAGCTTCGGTAACTACCGGTTCAGTCATTTTCGCATCAGGGTCACCTTCCTGTGTTTTGGTAGAAATATCCGCTTTTTCATCTTTCGGCATTTCTATCGGTTCTTCTTCACGCACCTCCTCCTGCTTCTTCACAACCATCTCCACAAAACGGATAGTCGGTCTTGTAGGCGGTGGTGGCGGTGGTGGCGGTGGTGGCGGTGGAGCGGCTTTATCCAATGGTGGCGGCTCGGCAAGTGTTACCGATGTTTCTACGGTTTCAGCTTTCTTCTCAGGAATTAAAAAACCCCAATCTACCAGCGATGCTCCAATAAACAGTGAGAAACCTATAACAGCCAGAATTAATCCGGTTCTAACATTTTTTTTAGATAACATTCTAAGCTGGTACGCACCGTAATCCTTGTTACGGTTGTCGAACACGATGTCGTCCATCGACCAGTTCAGATAATTTTTTGGTGTTTCCATGCTTTGCTTTTCTTCTTTAGTATTTATGATGCATGAATTAATTTATTCCACAAACTTATTTGGTTGCCGTTTCTTTGGCAAACTCTTTTACTGTCCCCCCATTGGCAATAGCCTCAATTTCTATAGGATCCGGATCCTGAATGGCGTATACTTTGCAACCGGTAATATCCATTTCATCAAGAATATCAACCATGTTCTTATAGCGCGCGCCTCCCAGCATTTTAATCAAAACAATGGCATCTCTCTTTGCAGGTGCATATTCATTATCTTGTTTCTGTCCGTCTTTATTCAAGTCAGTCCATTTACGGGTTAGTGGGCAAGCATCAGGAACAACTTTTAATTTCTTCAAAATCTCTTTACGAATTCCTCCATCTCCAGCAAAAGTTGTTTTCTGTAAACCTGCTACCTGTAAGCCTTCGTAATACCAAACCTGGTCGAGTGTATCGAGCAATACGTTCAATACCTGACATTCGCCTACATCCTGCTTTTCTTCTTCAATATTTGTTTTCTTAGGCATGTTCAACTGCATTGCCTTTGGTTTGTTCATGGTAGTTGTAAGCATGAAAAACGAAATCAGCAAGAACGCCAAGTCAACCATGGGAGTAAGGTCAACGCGGGTTGACATTTTTTTGGAGCGGACTCCACCTTTGTGTTTGCCGCCCCCCCCATCGGAGGTTTCCATTTGTGCCATCTTATTCCTCTGTTTTTTAGTTTATTAATTCTTCTACTTCGGTTTATCAGCTTCTGACTGCGCAGCCGCTGCTTCATCCGGATTACCGGATGCCAATGAAGTGATGAGAATAAAACGGTGAATATCTTTATCAGTTAATCGCTTGATTATATTCTTCACATATTCAACATTCGAATTCTTATCGCCTTTAATACCAATCTGAATATCGCCACCGGTAGCATAACGCGCTGCCGTTACCCAATCGCCTAACTGGTTGTTAGCCGAATCGCAAGGAATACCCGGCATCTGCTTTTCCTGATACTCTTTAAACTGTGCTCCGGTCATGGAGGTAACACGTTGAATATCTTCGATAGGAGTACCCCATGTTTCGGTCAACGAGAAGAACTCCTTCTGTTGAGGGGTCATGTTTTTTACAGCAGGGTAATGGTCACCGGTAATTTCACCCAGTTTATCGAGCATGGCAAAACGCACTTGTTTCTCTTTTAAAGAAATAAACGCCTTGCCATCTTTGTTTACAGTAATTACAATAGCATTGTCAACCGCTTTGGTGGTACGGGCAAACGGAACATCTACCGCTACTACCGCCTGTGGTTTAAACTTTGCCGTAAGAATAAAGAAAGTAAGCAACAGAAACGACACATCGCACATAGCGGTCATGTCAACAAGAGTGCTTTTTCTTGGTATTTTAACTTTAGGCATATTGCTTTATTTTATCGCTTACCGAAATTATTTTCTGGTAGCAGCGAATGTTTGTGCAATGGAATAACCGATTTCGTCAATGCCGTAAGTCAGTTTATCAATCATACCCGTAAACACGTTATACATGATGATAGAGATAGCCGATGTACCGATACCTATGGCGGTATTGATAAGGGCCTCAGATATACCGGCAGAAAGTGCACCCGGATCAGGGTTACCTGCTACAGCCAAAGCCGCGAAGGCGCGGATCATACCCAATACCGTTCCCAAAAGAGCAACGAGTGTTGCTACCGATGCAATAGTTGCCAGGATAGGAAGGTTCTGCTCTAGGCTTGGTAATTCAAGGGAAGTAGCTTCTTCAATTTCCTGCTGAATGTGCTGCACTTTTTGCTCTAAAGTAAAATCTGTGTTTTTCTCCATTTCCTGATACTTGTGAAGGCCTTCTACCACCACATTTGCCACAGAACCTTTCTGACGGTTGCATTCTGCAATAGCGCCATTGATGTCGTTAGCGTGAAGAAATGTTTTTATTTTCTGAAGGAACGATTCTAAGGAGCCGTTTCCTTTTGCTTTACCTACGGTAAGGAATCTTTCGATAGAGAAAGTAATTACTGTCAGGAACATGGTCATTAAGAAAGGAACGATGAAACCTCCTTTATAAACTGTGCCAAGGTAATCTCCCGGAACAGGGTCCTTTTTAAGGTCGTCCATAAAGTGCGAACGCGAACCGAATACGAAATGGAAGATCAACTCCGATACTACTAACGCAGTTACCATTACTACAATTGCCCAAGGGAAATCGCTTTTTTGTTGACCTTGTGGTTTTGCCTGACTACTCATTTTGATTTTTGTTTTTAGTGATTAAAATGGATGATTTTGGATTTTTAAAGAGCGGTAAAAATATCTCTTATTTTGTCTTTTCAAAATTTTGCTGCTATTATTTGGAGCGCTCTATTTTGCCCCGTATTAAAGCCGGTTTTGCAAGATTAACGCAGTTTGTTTTAAGTTATTATACCAAAATTTTCCCGTAACTTTTTTATGACAGTTTTGTGACAAACCACGCTACATGGGGAAGTATAGGATTGACTCGACAGTTTGTATAAAACAACAAAGCCCTCCAAAATAATGCAAGGCTTTGTATATAAAGTCCTGTTTAAGGAGAGGATTAATGATAAGTGGCTGTGTTATCGCACCAAAGTAATGCTGCCTGTCTTCATGGTTTTCTTATCGTTCAGGTAAGTAATGCTAACCTGGTAGGCAAACACTGCAGGGTTTTGCATCACGCCTTTGTAAGTTCCGTCCCAGCCTTCAAACTGGTTGTTGCTTTCGTACACTTTTTCGCCCCAGCGGTTAAATACTTTCAGGTCAATGGTTTTAATTCCCACACCGTAAATCTGGAAAATATCGTTGTTACCGTCACCGTTTGGTGAGAACGAGTTAGGAATATACACAGGTGCCCCGCCATCTACCAAAACTGTAATGCTGGCGCTGGCAAGGCAATGGTCGTTGTAGGTAATGGTCAGCACGTATTGCGTCTGCCGGCCATAAGGTGTGGCAATAGGGTTTGGGCAATCGGTGCAATTTAAACCGGCAGAAGGACTCCAGCTATACGAAGTAATAGTGCTGTAAGGATAAGGGCTGAACGAAGATGAAAGCTGAATGCTTTCGCCCAGGTTAAGCGTGGTATCGCTTGGAAGAACTTCGGCGGTTGCATCCTGAGGTTCCGGAACAATAGCATGAAGCGTAGTATCGCATCCGAAATTATTTTGCGCTTGCACCGAATGGTTTCCGGCTTTCAGGTTATAAAAATCGCCCGAATACTGCAGCGTTCCGCCATCTACCGCAAACTGGAAAGGCCCGTTCTGTAAGGGCTGCCCGAAAACATGTAAGCCTCCGTCAGCATAGTCTGCACCATAGCATGAAGTAGAATCGGTGGTGATCGTATAGCTATCGCCTAAAGGAGCGGGAACAAAAGCCGGCTTTGTAATAGTGCAGCCATTGAAGTCGCTTACCAGTACTGTGTAGTTACCCGATGCTAAACCTATAATAATGCCTCCGGTTGGATAAAATACAAAAGAGCCGTTCGAAGCCGAATAAGTATAAGGCGGTGTACCGCCCGAAGGGAATGCCGTGATAGTTCCGTTTTGATCGCCCACACACTGCACCTGTGTAATCTGGGTATTGAAGTTAACCGCACTTGGTTCATTTACATTAGCACCCGATGAAGCAGAACAACCCTTGCTGTCGATAACGGTTACCGTGTATAAGCCCAACGAAAGACCGGTAACAGTTGCTGTGCTTCCCCCGTTCGACCATACATAGGTATAAACAGGTGTGCCACCCGAAGCGTTGGCCGCCATACTTCCGTTACTTGCGCCAAAACAGAGTGCGTCAACCGCCACCGGAGCAACCACTAATTGCGGTGGTTCGGTAATGTTAACCGTTGTTGTAAAAGGGCAGTTATTGGCATCGGCAACTACAACCGTATAGGTGTTAGCCACTAATCCGGTCTGCGGGTTACTTCCGACCACACCGTTCCAGGTATAAGAATAAGCACCGGTTCCGCCTGTTGGAGAAAGCTGTCCGCTTCCATCGCTCCCGCCAAAGCAACTTACATTCGTAATGGTCTGATTACCGAAAGTAACTGCCGAAGGTTGATTGATGGTGTTAGTGGCTGAAAGTGTGCAGCCGTTGTCATCGGTAACGGTAACTGTATAAGGACCAGCACTTAGACCCGCAGCAACAGCATTATTTAAACCTGCATTATGACTCCACGTATAAGCATAAGCAGCCGCGGCAGTTCCACCCGTAACACTTACTGTAATAGAACCCGTAGAAGCACCATTGCAAAGTTCATCAACAACTACCGGGGCCCCGAAGGCAAGTGCCGCAGCCGGCTGATTAACCATATAGGTTGCCGTGGCAGTGCAAGCATTCGCATCGGTTACTATTACCGAATAATTTCCTGCAATCAAAGATGAGTTGGTTGCAGAATTTGCAGCCGCAGGATTCCAGGTATAATTAAACGGTCCGGTTCCTCCGGTATGTATAACGGTAAGAAAACCGGTGTTATTTCCAAAACATAACACATCGGTAATCGAAGGTGCATTCAGCACCAATGCTGCAGGCTCGGTAACCGGGAAGGTGGCAATAGCGGTGCAGGCGTTGTTATCGGTTACCGTAACTGTGCAATTGCCTGCAGGTAATCCTGAAATATCCTGTGTGGCAACCCCGTTACAACTCCATAAATACGATAAGTTAGGAACACCGTTTGTAACGGTAATATCAATAGCACCATCACTTCCTCCAAAACACTTTACATTCGAAACCAAAACGGCTATTTGAATTTGTGCCGGATCAACCGGAGTAACTGTTGCTGTAGCGGTGCAGGAACTATCATCGGTTACAACCACGGTATACTGAATGGCAGATAAACCGGTAGCCGTAGCAGTAGTTTGGTTCGATGGGGTCCATAAATAATCTAGCGTACCTACTCCCCCATTTGAAATTGCCGTAGCGCTTCCATCGCTGTAACTGTTGCAGGTAGGATCTGCCACGTTCGAAATACTTACTGTTAAACCTGTAACCGGTTGTGCCACATTGTAAGTGGCAGAAGCCGTGCATCCATTCGCATCAATAGCGGTAACGGTATACGGACCAGCAGTCAGGTTATTAGCAGTAGCCGCATGCACCGTACCGGAATGACTCCAGTTGTATGTAAAGGAACCGGTTCCGCCATTGTTAGCTACCGTAATAATTCCGGTATTTCCGTTAAAGCATCTTACATCCTGTATAGTAGCATTGCCAAAAGCAATTTGCGTTGGTTGAGTAACCACCATTGAAGCGGTTGCACTGCATGAATTGGCATCCCGTACAGTTACCGAATAGGTATTCGCTGTAAGCGAACTCACCGTTTGGTTTGGGGCAAGAGCATTACTCCATTGATAGGTATATGCCCCTGTTCCTCCTGCTGGAGTAACGGTAATAGAGCCCTGTGTTCCGCCAAAACAGGAATCATTAATAGTGACAGAAGTAAATGTAACCTGAGTAGGTTGCGTAATACTGGTAGTTGCCGAACCGGAACAACCGCTGGCATCGGTAACCGTTACCTGATAATTGCCCGGAGCAAGGTTGCTTGCCGTAGCATTGTTACCGGTGGCAGCGTTCACACTCCATGTAAACGAAAAAGGAGTGGCTCCGGCAGATGAAGCCGCAAGAATACTTCCGTTGTTGGCACCAAAGCAGGTAGCATTAGAAGGTGTTGCGCTTGGCGATAAAGAACCAACGGTTACAGTAACCGTATCCTTCCGTACGCACGAACCACCGTTCATTGTTACAATATAAGTGGTAGTAACCGCAGGAGTAACATTTACGGTTTGCGTATTGCCCACGTTGGCACCGGCTAAAGTGGTCCATACAAAAGTGGCAGGGCCAGGCAGTATATTCCCCGTAACGGTTGCCGTTAAAGCAACAGGTGCATTCGGGCATGAGTTTATATCAGCACCGGCAGAAACTGTAGCGTTATCTACCTGCACTGTAACAACACCGTTACCGGCACATCCCCCGCTTGAAATTGTAACGTTATAGTTAGTAGTAACAGCAGGGTTAGTAGTAGGATTATGAATAGCAGGATTTGAAACGGCATTGGCTCCGGTGCTTGGTGTCCATACAATTGTATAGTTACTGATGTTAGGAGCGCAATAATTAAACTTCACATTAGGTCTAAGCGTAGAGGTGGTAGGAGCCGTTACCGTTGCGCACTGGTCAGTATTGGCAAATGAATAAAGATAACTGCTGAAAGTGGTATTAGTGCAGGCAGCTTTATTGTTTTGGTTTCCGAAAGTAGCCGGGTTATACCAGCATACATCTATTATCAGATTCGAAACTCCATCCCACGCAAAAGGGGTAGTAAGCGCAATACCATTTAAAACACCCGCCTGCGGCTGATATGGGTTTGCAGAAGTATAAACCGTAGTCAGGTTCTGCTCCCAAGCTGTTAAACTGTTCAAATTGGTGCAAGCCATTTTTACAGTAAAATTTTGAAGAAACGCGTTGCTGTTAAATACCTTAATCCAAAAAGTAACTGCTTTAATAATACATGGGCCGCCCAAAGCAGCGTTTAATTCAGCAGCGGTGTAAAGCATTTGATTTCTGCCGCTCTTCAAAAAATTACCAAACAAAGTTGGTGATGCCGTTGATATTCCCGGCTGTACAATACTATCTGAACCGATAAACGGAGTGGCATTATTGCCGGTGCATGGAGGGCTTGCCCCGCAGGTTACCGGTAAAATACTGCAATCCAACTGCACCGGTTGACCCGGACAAACAATAGCAGGAACTGCTGTTGCCGTTACAGGTACTGCTACCCCGCTGACGCTTACCAGCACATCATCTGTTTTGCTGCAACCACCGGCATCCGTTACCGATAAAGTATAGGTAGTGTTTGAGAGAGGTGTTGCTGCCGGAGTAAGTGTATTGGCATTTGTGAGCGTTGCATTCGGTGTCCATGCATAAGTATAAGCCCCAGCCGGATTTACACTTCCGCTCAGCAGAATTGTTTGATTGGCACATATCACGGAATCATTCCCTGCATTTACAGTAAACAATCCTCCATTAACTGTAACAGTTGCTGTAGTTGTAGCAGTACAGTTATCAAGTGAAGTGTACGTAACCGTATAGGGCGTTGTGGCAGCGGGAGAAACATTGACCGTTTGAGTATTAAAGGGACCGGGGTTCCATACATACGTTCCTCCAGATGGATTGGCATTCACTCCAAAAGTAGCCTGTGCTCCAGGGCAAATAGTATCATTAATCGGTGTAAGCACCGGTGGTGATATAATCTGAATAGATTGAGAACTTACATCTGTGCAACCCGTTGCAGAAGTTACCGTTAAGGAAACAAGATAAGTACCGGGTGATGTATAGTTATGCGTCCCCGGATTAACCGCATTCGAAGTAGGGCTTCCATCGCCAAAATTCCATGTTTGCGAAGATGCACCAACACTGTTATTTGTAATAGTAACGCTACCTGTATTTCCACAGATTTTGTTTATGTTTAATGTAAAAGCAGAAGTTGGAGCCATCTGAAAGGTGCTTCCTGTCCAGTTAAAATTCCATCCTGAGTTGTTATTCGAAAAGTTATCAATAAAGATGACGTATGTTCGACCTGCTGTCACCGTAATGGAAGGACAAAACTCTCCTGCAGGAGTACCTGGCGCTCCTGTTGATGGGCATACAGTAGCTGAACTGGTTGACATACCAATGGGATCCGAAAGTTGACTATTGTAATTATAATTACAAGCCACGGTATTGGCATTCAGATTAGCAGCACCACAACCATTGGTTATATCAAAAACAGCCCAATCCAATTCCGTTCCGGGTATTAGTGGTGGATTAGGTTGAATAAGCGGATCGCATGACCATGCAAGCGTACCTGAAGCACCAACCGTAAACTGATACCATAGTGAAGAATTTGCACCAAACACAAAGCAACTTGGTGAGAATGCACCGGTGCCTGCTGGACCGGTAGCCAAAGTAAAAGCAGAAAGATCACAAATAGGAGAGGCTGTAGCACAGGTGGTTCCAGGGCTTGGTGGAGGTGTGGCAGATGTAACACATAACTGAAAATTACCATCGCCATTAAAAGCACTTACTTCTATCCAATATTGTGTTCCGGCAGGGCTTGCCTGAGTAATAGTTACGTTTCCTCCGTTTGTAGCCGAAATACCACAATAAGTTGCAATACCGGTAAGGTTTGAACATCCACCGGTAAAAACACTAATACCCAATCTTTGTGCTGCCGGTACTCCAGTAGGCTGTATTGTTATGGTATTTAAATTCCCATTGGATATAAATGTATACCAAACATCATTTGTCCAGGCGGTTTGTCCGCATGTTACAGTTACCCAATTGGTAGTAGTTGCGCCAACATTGCTTCCGTTAACGCAAATATTACCTGATGCAGGAATATTGATAGGAGTAGCTGTAGTGCAATCGTCATTTAGCGGTTGAGCTTGAGATAAAAGAACGGTGATAAAAGAAAAAATAAGAAAAGTAAATTTCTTTAACATATGGTAATTCCGGTTTAACTTATTACGCAGTTTAGTTCCAAATAATATTCGTTCAACAGTCTAGCTTGTTCCTTCAAAACCAGAAAACGTAAATTTAAAATAATTCACATCACACTCGCAAACGAAATTATACAAACTATTGACAGGTTTTCGTCTGTTTATGTTGCATCAGTCAGGTGATTTTGATCATCCTGTTATCCACAGAGAAAAAAGAGCATAACCATTCAATTGATTTAATCCAGCGTACTACTTATTTACTATTTCCGGCTTATGGAGGGAAGTGCGGTCAGCATAGTGCAAAACGGTACCGGGTTTAATATAATCTACCCAAATAGCATCATTGGCAACATCCACTGTTACCCGTTCCACCATCTCTTCCCCGGTTTTGTATTTAACATAGTTGGCAATAACTACATCATGAATAGTATCAACGAAAAGGGGGTTCTCCTCTTTGGGTTCTTTTATAAAAGGCTCGTAGTTTTCCTTCATCAAGTTTGCCAACCGTCTTTCCATAATATGATTTGTCAAAAATCCAACTTCAGAAGGTAACCGATTGTTGTATTGAAGGAGAAAAACCAATTCTCCTTTAGGCATTACCTGCTCAGTTTGCTGTGGTTGATGGCAACTATTCAAAAGCAAGAAGATCATAAAAAGACCTAAATCTATTTTCATCTGCTCATCTGCTAATTAATTTACCATTTCAGCAAATACGCAAAAATCAACGGAGCAACAATAGTAGCATCGCTCTCTACAATAAACTTTGGTGTATTAATATCAAGTTTACCCCATGTAATTTTTTCGTTAGGCACAGCACCGGAGTAAGAGCCGTAAGAAGTAGTAGAATCTGAAATCTGGCAGAAATAACTCCAGAAAGGCACATCTGTCCAACCTAAGTCCTGATACATCATTGGCACAACACAAATAGGAAAATCTCCGGCTATCCCCCCTCCTATCTGGAAAAAACCAACGCCCTTTCCACCACTATTGTTACGATACCAATCGCTCAGCCAAACCATGTATTCAATTCCACCACGAACCGTAGTTGCTTTTAAATCTCCTTTAATACAATACGAAGCAAAAATATTTCCCATGGTTGAATCTTCCCAACCCGGGCAAATAATAGGCAGGTTCTTTTCAGCTGCAGCTATCATCCAGCTATGTTTGGGATCAATTTCGTAATACTGCTGCAATACACCGCTTAACACCATTTTATACATAAACTCATGCGGCAAATAACGCTCGCCTTTATTATCAGCATCTTTCCACAATTCATAAATGTGTTTCTGCAATCTGCGAAAAGCTTCTTCCTCAGGAATACATGTATCAGTTACGCGATTAAAACCTTGCTCCAGCAAATCCCATTCTTCTTGTGGCGAAAGGTCGCGGTAATTTGGAACGCGCTTATAATGCGAGTGGGCAACAAGATTCATTAAATCTTCTTCAAGGTTTGCACCGGTGCACGAAATTATTTGCACCTTGTCCTGACGGATCATTTCTGCTAGTGAAATACCTAACTCGGCAGTACTCATTGCACCGGCAAGGGTAATCATCATCGTTCCTCCTTCGGCTAAATGGGTTTCGTATCCTTTAGCCGCATCAACCAATGCAGCTGAATTAAAGTGACGGTAATGGTGGGTAATAAAATCGCGTATTGGAGTTGCCATTGAAGTGAATATTTAAAATTGAACTGTGAATGATTAAAAGCAGCGCGAAAATCTAAATTTTTAGATAACGGCAAACTGTGAAAAGTAAACATCTATATTCGCGTCAACAAAAAACAAAACTAT
>CAIYOV010000465.1 GCA_903927935.1 uncultured Bacteroidota bacterium
CTGTTTTGCAGCAGAGCAAGATCATTACTCCTATTAAGATGTTAATGAGGGTGAATTGTTTTGTATTTTTCATAGATACTCCTTTTGACGATACAAACATGCAAACTCTGTATGGCATAAAATGATACATTTTTTTGTATTTTTCGGATATTTATAAAAATAATATGATTGACCTTCCTTTCAGCACACGTTTAGAAGAACTCTATCGGATTTTTTCAGAAACAGAAAAAAGAGAGCTTGAACGTTATCTGACTTCTTCGTATTTCAACCGCGATGCAAGCTTATTGGGCTTACATCAATTTCTTTCCAAAGAACAATCGCAAGAGGTAAAATACGATAAGAAAGCTGCCTGGAAATTTGTTTTTTCGAAAACAAACTACAACGAAAAGAAGTTTCGTTACATGGTGTCAGATCTTATTTCGTGTATAGAAGAATTCATTTACACACAACATACGTTGGATACAAAACCCAACTTCATTCATGTGTTGGATGAATACTACACAATGCGTGAGGCGGATGAAAACAAGTCTTCGCTGGCAACAAAAATTATCAACCGGAAAAACTTGAAGAAAAATATTCTTAGTCCGGAATACTTTCTGGAGCAGCATTTTAAGAATGAGCTGATAGAAGAACTTCATGCAAGTTCGTTGAAGACATACACAAAGTTTATTGCCGAGAATAGAAAGAACGAGCCTTCGGGTTTAGACATTTATTATGTAATTGAAAAGCTGCGCCAGATGTGTCTTGTTGCGAACGACAACAATGTGTTCGGAACACAAACAAAATGTTTTTATGAACCCGAAACATTGCGGCTAGCTTCATCAAAACAGTTTTTTCAAAACGAATTTGTTCACGCTTATTTATCGGTGTATTATCTGCTGACCGAAAAAACAGACCAGCAATATTTTACTCTCAAAAAAATTATTAATCAACACGGTTATAATTTTGAAGACAAAAATCTGGCAGAGATTTTTACTTATGCCCGTAATTTTTGCATTGGTAAAATCAATGCCGGGCATAATGACTTCTTTGAAGAACTTTTTGATTTATATGTACAGGGGTTACAAAAGCGGGTGCTTTTGCTGAATGGAGAAATCAACGAACGAAATTTCAAGAACATTATCACCACCGCCTTGCGTACAAAGAAATATGAATGGACATTCGAGTTCATCAATGAGTATCGCTATCAGTTAAATAAATCGGTTCGCGAAAATGCTTACAACTATAATCTGGCAAACTATTTCTTTCATACAAATCAATATGATAAAACGCTCCGAAATTTGCAGAAGGTGCAATTAGGCGATTTGTTTTACGGTTTGGATGCACGCTCACTTATGCTAAAATGTTATTTCGAGCTGGATGAAAAAGAAGCGTTCCTGAATACGTATTTTAGTTTTCGTGTATTTGTGCAGCGCAGGAAAAATGTTTCAGTACAACACCGAAGAAATTATCTCAATTTTCTGAGCATCGCTAAAAAGCTGATGAACCTTCGTGCAAGAGATAAAAAAGCAATTCAAAATCTTCAAACAGAAATTAAAATCTCAAAAGCATTGGCAGATAAGAGTTGGCTGGAGGAGAAATTGAAAATTTATCTGACCGAATAAGAAATAATATTTTCGCGCCTCAATTTTCAATCATGCACAAATTTGTATTTCTCTTCGCTCTCTGGTTAACGGTCTTTGGAGCTTGCGCTCAGGAAACCACTTTTAAAACCAACGGCCCCGATGATTATCGTGAAGGAGTCCACGTTTTTACTAATGCCACAATTTGGAAAAATTACAATACCAGAATTGATTCTGCAACGCTTATCATTCGCGATGGCAAGGTAGTTGATGCGGGCAAAAATATTTCATTACCTAAAGGTGCCATTGTTCACGACCTGAAAGGCAAATTCATCTACCCTTCTTTCATCGATATTTTTTCTGATTACGGAATGCCAGATGTGACAAAAGCAAAGGGAAGCGAAGACCCGCAAATGGAGTCAAACATTAAAGGTGCATATGGATGGAATCAGGCAATACACACAGATTTTCATGCCGACAGAAATTTTGCAGTAAATGATGGAAAAGCAGATGAGCTCCGTAAGATTGGTTTCGGTTCTGTGCTTACAAACAAAAAAGACGGTATTGCACGCGGCACCGGTGCAGTTGTCACGCTTAATAATGACAAAGAAAATTTTGTGTTAGTGAAACCTGATGCTTCTGCGAATTACTCTTTTAATAAAGGAAGTTCCACTCAGGATTATCCAAGTTCATTGATGGGTTCAATTGCTTTAGTTCGTCAAACATATTATGATGCGCTATGGTATAAATCCGCAACCGATAAAAAAGAGTTCAACATTAATCTGGAAGAATGGAATAAGCAACAAAGTGTTCCTCAAATTTTTGATGCCGGTGGCGATTGGCAAAAAGTTTTACGTGCCGATAAAGTGGGTGATGAATTTGGTGTTCAATACATCATCAAAGCGAGGGGAGACGAGTACCAGCGAATTGATGAAGTGAAAAACTCAAAAGCTAAACTGATTACCACGCTTAATTTTCCAAAAGCATTTGATGTGGAAGACCCAGATAAAGCAAACTGGGTTTCGCTCGAAGAAATGAAGCATTGGGAGTTGGCGCCAACGAATTGCGCGGCACTTGCAAAAGCAGGGGTTGATTTTTCTCTAACAGCTACTGATTTAGAAAAGAAAGAAGATTTTCTTTCTGCACTTCGCAAAGCTGTAAAGTATGGCTTGGATTCAACCCTTGCTTTGAAATCTCTAACTTATAACCCGGCTACGTTCATCAATGTATATGATAAAGTCGGTTCGCTCGAAACAGGAAAGCTGGCTAACTTCTTTGTTACATCAAAACCATTGTTTGATGATAAATGCGAAATCAACGAAAACTGGATTCAGGGAAAACGGTATGAAATAAAACCGTTTGAGCAGAAGGATATTCGCGGAGAATATTCGCTGAATATTTTCGTGAATGCTCCGGCACAAATGTTTAAGTTAAAAGTAAGTGGTGACGCGACTTCTCCGAAAGCGCAAATTATTTTGAGTGATACCATCAAACTTGACGCAAAGCTTTCTTATAAGGACCATGATATTTCACTTTCATTTTCACCTGATAAAAAAACAACCGGTAAAATTCGTCTGAGTGGTACGATTAATTATATCGAAAAATCATGGGGCGGTAAAGGGGAATACCCCGATGGCGGCTGGGTTGCCTGGAATGCAACTCAAACTAAGGGACCCGAAGCAGATACATCTAAGCCGAAGAAAGACACGGTTGATGTAAGTAAGAATCTGGGCAAAGTAATTTTCCCATTTATGGCGTATGGCAATGAACAAGTTCCGGTTCAGGAAAATTTTCTGATTAAAAACGGCACTGTTTGGACAAGTGAAGCGGAAGGGGCTCTGGTAAACTCCGATGTTATTATTCGCAGAGGTAAAATTTCCTTTGTAGGAAAAAACCTTTCCTGTGCCGATTGCAAAACAATAGATGCCACCAACAAATTTGTTACTAGCGGAATTATTGACGAGCACAATCACATTGCTATTCAGGAGGGAGTGAACGAAGGAACCGAAGCTAGCAGTGCAGAAGTTCGAATTGGCGATGTGGTAAGTTGCGATGATGTCAATATTTACCGACAGCTTGCGGGTGGTGTAATTGGTGCCCAGTTGTTGCACGGCTCTGCCAACCCTATTGGAGGGCAAAGTGCCCTAGTGAAATTCCGCTGGGGATACACGCCCGAGAAAATGAAAATTGAAGGAGCTGATGGCTTCATCAAATTTGCGCTTGGCGAAAATGTAAAGCAATCGAATTGGGGAGACCACTCACGCGTTCGTTATCCGCAAACGCGCATGGGTGTTGAGCAGACTTACTACAACTACTTTACAAAAGCGAAAGAATATCAGAAACAATGGAGCGCTTACAATGCTGCAAAAATAAAAGGTGTTGCTCCTCGCAGAGATATTGAATTGGATGCACTCTCGGAAATTCTGAACAAGAAACGTTTTATCACTTGTCACAGTTACGTGCAAAGCGAAATCAATATGCTGATGCACGTGGCAGATTCATTCAACTTTAAAGTGAACACCTTCACGCATATTCTTGAAGGCTACAAAGTAGCTGACAAAATGAAAGCTCATGGTGCGAATGCTTCTACCTTTGCTGATTGGTGGGCTTATAAGTATGAGGTGATTGATGCCATTCCGTATAACGCAGCAATTCTCACAAAGGTCGGCATCAACACCGCTGTAAATTCAGACGATGCCGAAATGGCGCGCAGGTTAAATCAGGAAGCAGCCAAGAGTATTAAGTATGGCGGACTTACCGAAGAGCAGGCTTGGAAGCTCTGTACGCTCAATCCGGCTAAGATGCTTCACTTGGATAACCGCACCGGTTCAATTAAAGTTGGAAAAGATGCAGATATAGTGGTATGGAACAACAACCCGCTTTCCATTTATGCCAAAGCAGAAAAAACTTTTGTCGATGGTATTTTATTCTTCGACATAGAACGCGATGCACAGAAGCGCGATGAGATCCGCAGGGAGCGCGCCCGTTTAATTCAGAAAATGCTGGACGATAAAAAAAGCGGAGGTGCCACGCAGGAGCCATCGCCTAAAGGCCATAGCGAATATTCGTGCGGAGGTTTTGAAGAACATAATCATTAAACAGAAACAAGAATTACTATGAATAAATCTTTTTTAGCCGCTTGCATTTTCGCTGTCATTTCTCTAAACGCGTCCGCGCAATCGGATGTTCCCGCACCGGCACGGAAACAAACTAAGAGTGTTTACCTCACTCATGCTACTATACACACCGGTAACGGAAAGGTTCTGAATAACGCAACCATTTCTTTCGACAACGGAAAAATTATCGTTCTGGACGAAAACCCTTCTTTCAAAACCGATGAAACCATGGGTAAGGTGATTGACTGTACCGGCAAGCATATTTACCCGGGCATCATTGCAGCCAATACAAAAGTCGGTCTCGATGAAATTGAAGCCGTGCGCGCTACTAACGACTATTCGGAAGTTGGAAATTACAATCCCGATGCACGGGCCATTATTGCTTACAACACCGACAGCCGTGTAACACCTACTGTTCGCAGCAATGGCGTTTTATATGCGCAAAGCACTCCGTTGTATGGAACTGTTTCGGGAACTTCAGCGGTTGTTCAGCTTGATGCCTGGAACTGGGAAGATGCCTTGGTAAAAGAAGACGGGGTTTGGATGAACTGGCCTTCGATGCAAAGCCGTGGCGGCTGGTGGGCAGAGTCAGCTTCACCAACCACGAATAAAGATTACGACAAACAGGTAAATGCTATTAAAGATTATTTCCGCGATGCAAAAAGCTATGCCGATGCGGGTGTACACGACAAAACAAATCTTCGTTTTGAAGCTATGCGCGATTTGTTTTCAAAAGCAAAAACACTGTATGTTAATGTTGGTCGGGTAAAAGAAATGCAACACACCATTGCATTTGCCGAAGAATTTGGTTTGCGCTTGGTAATAAGCGGTGGCGAAGAAAGCTGGATGATGGCTGATGAACTCGCAAAAAAGAGCATTGCGGTTATTCTTGGTAAAACCCATGAGTTACCCGGCAGTACCGATGCAGATATTGACCAGCCTTTTAAAACTCCTGCTATGTTACAAAAGGCCGGTGTGCTTTTTTGCCTGAGCATTCCTGGTGGTTTCTGGCAGGAGCGGAACCTTCCTTTCAATGCAGGAACTGCGGTGGCATATGGTTTAACTAAAGAAGAAGCATTAGCAGCTATCACCTCCAATACCGCAAAAATTCTGGGAGTAGATGCTCAAATCGGCACGCTAGAAAAAGGCAAAGAGGCCTCATTGATTGTCTCCACCGGTGATGTGCTTGACATGAAAACATCAAACATTGAATACGCCTTTATCAGCGGCCGCCAGATTGATTTGAACAACAAGCAGAAAGAACTCAACACAAAGTTCAGTAAGAAATACGGGGTTAATTAATACCGTGGTATTCCTCACTTTGCTTTCAGCATTTCTACCATTTCGCGCAGCAGTTTATTTTCTGCTTCCAGTACGGCATTCTTCTGTTTTGTTATCTGTAACTCTGCATCGGCAGTAACACTTGTTACCGGTGCCTGTTCTGTTACCGGTTCCGGTCCCTGCGTTTGCTCGGCATACCAATCAAAAATATTTAAGCCAATAATGGTGCTTAAGTTCATTATCTCGCTCACCTTCCAGTCCTTTCGCCTCATCAGCCGGTAGGCGCGGTCGGCACTTACGCTCATGAGCCTGGCCATAGCGGGTATGCTTATTTTCAGTTCGTACAATTCCTCTTTTACAAAGGCGCCCACATCGGGCATATCAACCGGTTTGGCAAAACGGCTGCGTGTAGTAATGGCTTTTCTGCGTCCGAATCGTTTCTTTTTACGTGGCATGGTTAATTTTTATTTTAAAAATAATAATTACTTAAAAAATAAAATCAACCTATTCTACCTGAAACCTAATTTGTAAAACAGCATCACGTTCCCTAAAATCACTCATACATAACCATACTACAATCATCGTGTTTACATCTACAAATTCTTCATAAATTATTTTGAATGCTAAGAACCAAGAACCAGATACTATGCATTTGGTTTGAAACAGAATAAAGATAGAGACGAATACTAAATTCCAAGAGTCAGATACCAAGTTTCAAGGTTCTGATACTATTATTGTTTTGCCGGATAAGATTTGTATAGTATGAACTGCTGATTAAATAGTGCGAAACGCTATAAATTGGTTTTCGGGTAAATAGCTGTTAAGCAAGACGACCTATTGTATTACGAACTTTTTCAGTCTTCTTTCCCACTCGTTCCACACTTCCAATAAATAAATACCCTGAGCCAAATCGTTTACCGGAAGTTCGACTCTGTATTTACCCGAAGTTTGAACCCCCAGCGCAATCGTATTTGAAATTTGTCCGAGCAGGTTTGTAATCTTAATCTCTGTTTTTCCCGAATGGTATACTTCATATGTTACATACAGTTTATCTCTTACAGGCACCGGTGATACAAAAATTCCTTTTTCTGCTTCAGAAATATTTTTGATGCCGGTTGTAACGCAGGGGCCGCCATATGAACTGGTGACGCCTGCAAGATAGGTAGCAACACAAGGGTTTATATAGGTAACGCTGTCGCAACCACATACCGGCTGATCTAACGGAGCATCGCAGCACAAACTTCCCGGAGGGCATATCAATGTGCTATCAATACAAATGTGCGCTCCGGCAAGCGAATCACAAATAGTAGCTGTACAGTTGTTGGCGTCACTTACCGTTACACAATAATTTCCTTCGCCCAAATTTGCAATAGAATCAACCCCACTTACATTATTACTCCACAAAAAACTGAATGGGGCGGTTCCGCCAGATACAACTGCATGAAGCATACCATTGTTGGCAATAAACGAAGTGGGGTTTTGTTTTTGCAGGGTAACTGAAATGTTACAAGCCGGCTGAATGTTACTTGTATCTATACAGGTAATTTCAATAGGCGTACCTTGCATGCAAAAGGAGAAACAGCTAGGGTTAGGCATAAAAGAAAAATTAATCGTATCGCCCAACGAAAAGCCTAGGGTAGAAAGGGAGAGATTGCAGGGCATTAATAAGTTGGTACTACCGGTATCAATCAACCAACATTCTGCACCGGCCACTACAGTTCCGTAATTATTGCAACTTGGCAAATTGGCTAACGAAAGATGGTCTATTTTGAACTCAGTAGCTGCCGCGGCAAAGCCGCAGCCCCCATATATTTTTCCACCGGTAATAATTATTCGACACGAATCAAACTGCGTGTTATTGTTTGAAACGGGAATATTAAGTGGACTCCAAATAAAATTACTTCCGCCTTTAAACTCTGCATAACCCGAATCAACTCTATTGCCATTTTGAAGTATTTCTACTAATACTGAAACGGTGTCCTGCTGAAAATATCCCAAATCATTTACGCAGGGCGGGAAACTTAGCTTGTAATAAAGTGAAAGCGAAAGTGGGTGCTGAGAAATGGGAAAAGTAGTTCTTGCCCATGAATGAAAAACTCCATTGCCTATAAGATTGGCACAAAAATTTCCCGAATAGCGATCCGTATCACGTACAACAATATATGGGTTAAATGCAGGAAGCGTTAGAGGATGGCTATTGGTTTCCCACTGCAAAGGCACCGGCTGACTGTCCCAATTTTCAAAGTCGTTGTTTGGAACTTGTGCTTGTAAAAAGCAAACACAGAAATATAACAGAGGTGATAAACATTTCTTCATGATGAAAAGTTATGGATACTCTTAAAACGATGAAACAAAGCGTTTCGTTGCTTGGCACCAAAATTAAGAGGAATCAAAGGTTAAGTCTCTCCTTTAGCTTAAGAAAAGGAGACTCAAAAAAATAAAAACTTAAAACGGACATGCCATAAGTAAGCAGGTAGGTACTAAAATACAGGAGGGCATTCGCGCCTATTGAATTCCGTTCTGTCGCGGGGAAAATCTGTCGTTGCACATAAAAGGCAATAAACAGCATAATAAAATGCCATAGGTAAATACCGTATGAGGCTTTCCCCATTCGTTCAGTAAACCGCAATGCCCGAAATAGTTTATCGTTTTGTAATAATGAAACAGAGGACAGCAACCAGGTAAAAAACAGAGCATAATAAAAGTAATCGATGCGAATAAGTTTAAGTCCGAACACGTACAACACTATAAGAAAGAACAAAACAATTGCGGTGTAAGGCCGGTTTGTAACAAGACTCAACCAGGTTGAGTTTTTACGGTGAATGAGAATGGCCGGGATTGCGCCAAGAAGCAGACAATCCAGGCGGTTGTAGTAAAAAATGAGATATGCTTTGTAAAGTAATCCGGTATGTTTTTCCCAAAGCAGGTAATCCGAAAAATTATATAGCAGCAATTTCATTGTTATAATGGATATGATTAAACCGATAGCCAGCGACAATTCATTTTTTGATTTTCGCAGGACCAACGGCCATAACAAATAAAAAACCACTTCCACGCCAACAGTCCATAATTGTCCCCCCAGAGGAATGTGCTGGTATTTCACAAGCAACATCTGCGGCAACAGCACGATGCTGAAGATAAATTTCAGTAAAAAATGTTGCTGTAAATCTTCTGATTGAGCCGGCAGATAAAAAATAGAAAAATGTGGGAGCACAAAAAAAATAAGCAGAATAATTATATAGTAAAGAGGTAGAATCCGCAAGCCTCTTCTTGCATAAAAAGAAAGCAGATTAATGGTGCCACTGCTTTCTTTTTCCTTCAGCAATAACATGGTAATGAGAAAGCCGCTCACTACAAAAAAAGAAGCGACCAGTAATTTGCCGCTTTCATAAATAAATTGCTCAGAAACAAGGGCCGGCAAGCCCTGAAAGTGTTTGGTGATTTCTATATGGCAGAAAACGGCCAGAGAAGCGGCAAAAAAGCGAATGGTGTCGAATCCAAATATGTGATGACTTTTTGGTTTTTTGTCAATCGCATTATAAGAGAGGCTTACCTTTGGCATCACAACAAAATTATTCTTTCACAGGCAATGTAGGAGGGAAAAAATATTTTCGCACCACGTAAAAATATATGGGCAAAGCCAAGCTGTTTAAAATCCGAAGTATAGATACATTTCCCAATGTGTTTCAGAATCCGCATTTCACAAATCCTAAATTAGTTAACCATGCAGGTGAGGAACTTGATTTGAAGGGAAAGTGGAGAAGTGAAGTTTTTAAAAATGACAATTCTCTTGTACTCGAACTGGCTTGTGGCAAAGGCGATTATGCTATTGCGCTGGCCAAAAAATATCCCGATAAAAACTTTATAGGTGTTGATTCGAAAGGAGCTCGCATTTTTACCGGAGCAAAAACCGCGATAGAAGAAAAGTTGAGCAACGTTGTTTTTGTAAGAATGAAAATTGAAAACATTCTGAATTTTTTTTCAGAGAAAGAGGTAGATGAAATATGGATTACCTTCCCGGACCCGTTTCCGAAGTTGAGGGATGCTAAGAGAAGGCTAAGTGCAAAATCATTTTTAGAACGATATAAAAAGATTTCGAAACCTGATGCCGTTCTCCACTTCAAAACTGACGATTTACCTCTCTTTCTTTTTACCAAAGAAATGGCCGAAGAATTAAGTCCTCAAATTATTTACAGCAAAGAAAATATCTATTCAGCACCGTTGGAATACGATGAACTGAACATTCAAACTTATTACGAGAAACAACACCTTGCCAAAGGACGGACAATCAATTATATTAGGTTCCCCTTATGAAGAAAAAAGCAAAAACAAAAGACAAAGAAAAAGGCAAAACCCTGCAACCGAAGAGCTATACCTTTTTTGAGAATGTATATGACGTGGCGCGCCTGATTCCCAAAGGCAGAGTGACAAGCTATGGAGCTATTGCCAAATATCTAGGCACAGGAAGATCCGCCCGTATGGTCGGCTATGCCATGAACAATGCCCATGCTCAGGTTCCCAATGTGCCGGCCCACAGAGTTGTAAATAGAAACGGAATGTTAACCGGTAAACATCATTTCGGAAAACCTGATTTAATGCAGAAACTATTAGAAAAAGAAGGGGTTAACGTGAAAAAAGATACTGTAGTGGATTTTAATAAGTTATTTTGGGATCCTGTAATGGAGTTAAATATCTGATTGGCCAGCCAATAATCTTCCCAAATTATATTACCGTCTATTTTGCTTATGGGGTATGGAATATTACTTTTGTTATTGCCAATGGCAAATGAATGATTGATGAAACAGAAACTCTTACATAGAACTGTATTGATGTTGATGATGTTGATAGTTGTAATGGTAGCCTACTCATTACCACCACCACCACCACCACCGGGAACACCTTCCGGAGTTCCTATTGATGGCGGTATTGTTCTGCTTTTGGGGGCAGGGTTAGTCTATGGAGCCAGAAAACTTTATAAAGAATAATGTTAGTTTGATACTTAATTCAAAGAGAACAAAAAAATACCGATTGAAATTTTCAATCGGTATTTTTTTGAAGGGCTTTTTTATGGGTTTAAACTATTGTCCAGGTTTTATCTCCGCTTAAAATTTTATTGAGCGGGGTTTTCCCTTTCTTAGCTTTTGCTGCTTCAATCTGTGCAGTCATATCATCTTCAACACATGAACGCACACCATTATAATAAACGCCAAACGGTCTAGGGAAATGAGTTTCTGTATTATCAGCAAACCCGGCCAACAGGAATGCTTTGCTCTTATCGGTTTCATCGTGAATCCACAAGTCATCTTTCGAAGCACCTGTTGTTAAGTCAACTATTACGGGCTTAAAACCATCAAGTTTTATTCCTTTGCTTTCACTTGCTCCAAATACCAGTGGCTTACCCTGTTCAAGGAAAAGAGCCTCTTCTTTTTTAGTTTCTTTTTCCGTAAAAATAAAATATGCTCCATCGTTAAACACTGGGCAGTTTTGATAAATTTCTATCAATGCTGTTCCTTTATGTCCATTTGCCCGATTAATCATGGCCTGCATGTGCTTAGGGTCACGATCGATTGTGCGTGCAAAGAAACTTGCCTTTGCTCCTAAAGCTAATTCGGCTGGATTGAAAGGTTCATCGACCGAACCGTAAGGTGAACTCTTCGTGTTGGTTCCTTTTGGGGAGGTTGGAGAGTATTGTCCTTTGGTTAATCCGTAAATCTGATTGTTGAACAACATCAACTTAATATCAGGGGTTTCTGCGCAACATGTGTATGAAGTGGTTCCCTCCAATAGAAAGCAAATCACCATCACCGCCAATTACCCAAACATTTAGCTCTGGATTTGCAGCCTTAACTCCTGTTGCTATAGCTGTAGCACGACCATGGATACTATGTATACCATATGTTGACATGTAATATGGAAAACGCGAAGAGCAACCTATTCCCGAAACAAAAACCACTTTCTCTTTTTCGGAAACAAATTCAGGTAGTACAGTTTGCACCTGTTTCAAAATTGAATAATCGCCACAGCCAGGACACCATTTTACATCTTGGTCAGAAGTAAAATCCTTGGCAGTTAGTTTTACTGGCGCTGTTGGTTCTATTGTTGTTGTTTCCATGTTTTACGAATTATAAATTTCTAACACCTTGTTTTTAATTTCATCTGTATCAAAAGGCAATCCCTGAACTTTGCTGAACCCGATGGCCGGAATTAGATACTTTGCGCGAACCAATTGCAACAATTGACCGCAATTCATTTCGGGAATTAAAACCTTATCAAAACTGTGAAGTAATTCTCCCAAATTTTTCGGGAATGGATTCATGTGGCGGAGATGTGCGTGCGATACATCTTTGTATCCTTCAGCATGTAATTCATTCATCACCGTTTTAATTGCTCCGTAAGTTGAGCCCCAACCAAGTACCAGAACTTTTCCTTTTTCTGGACCACTATCGGTTTTCAGCAAGGGAATTCTATCGGCAATCTTCGCAACTTTTTCTGCGCGAAGTTTTACCATCAATTCGTGATTTGCAGAATCATAAGAAACGTTTCCGGTTTCGTTTTGTTTCTCCAAACCGCCTATGCGGTGCTCTAAGCCCTTCGTTCCCGGCTTCACCCAAGGGCGGACTCCGCGAGCATCTCTTTTATATGGAAGGAATTTTCCGCCAGCATTATTATTCTCAGTTAAAAACTTCACGCTGATTGGCTTCAACATGTCTTCTGTTGGAAATTTCCAAGGCTCTGAACCATTGGCTATATAACCATC
>CAIYOV010000466.1 GCA_903927935.1 uncultured Bacteroidota bacterium
CACCCTAGACGTCACCTTAAAATTTAGTCATAAAAAAAGGGTTTCAGTGAAAACGCTGAAACCCTCTCTGGTCTTGTACCCTCTCAGGTCAATTTATCGAACTTTTTGGGAGATATTAAAATTGTAAAAGACTTGTGCCAATGCATTCCCTTGCCTTAAATCCCGCTATTTTTGCTCCCGATTTAGTCCGGATTAGGGTGAAAGAGAAGATACTCAGTTCTAATTACCGTTTCAGGTAGAAACAACCTTTTCCTTAGGAACTTTGAATTGGTTTGTTTGTTAGACCAATTTTATTGATAGCATATTTCTTATTTGCTAAACTATAAAATGTCACTCCCAACTGACAAAACTCATACTTCAATATGTTAAAATCGCGCTCATTTGTATAATAAAAGATAACGCTATCTTTTATTGTTTCAATAAATAATCGGCAATATGAGAAAATACCTAATGCACTTTAAAGCCGCTGTAAGATTTGAATAAACTTCAACAACTATCATTTAATGCAGCTCTATTTAACTTTTTGTTAGTAGGGTTAGTGGGAGTGTTGTTGCGGTGGTTGCAATGGCAGGGAAGTTCTATTATAAATTATCATTTTCTTCTCAGTGCCCACAGTCACTTTGCCATGGGTGGCTGGATGTTTACCGCACTATTCTCAGCCATCCTTGTTTCGTTCCCTGTTTTGTCTGTTGGAAACAAAAGTACATACAATAAAATATTCTGGCTTTCACAAACAGGCAACTATGGTATGTTATTCACTTTCCCTTTTAAAGGTTATGGCTTAGTCAGCATTACCTTCAGTGAGTTATATGTTATAGCCACTTATTGGTTTGCTTATCGTGTCTGGAATGATATAGATGACAATCTATCCTCGGCAAAGTGGTTAAAGGCTGCTTTAATTTTTCTTTTAATTTCTTCGTTAGGTCCTTATGCAGTAGGCCCCATGATGGCAAACCAATTATCCGGTTCTGTTTGGTACTATGATGCAATTTATTTTTACCTGCATTTTCAATACAACGGATGGTTCACTTTTGCTGTATTAGCATTGTTGTTCCAATTTATTGAAAACAAAAAAATATTTTTAAATCCTAATTATGAAAAACTCGCATTCCGGTATTTTATAATTGGTTCTGTACTTACATACTTTCTCTCTACACTTTGGTCTACCCCTGGAGGAGTATACAATATTATTGGTATGATAGGAGTATTTTTTCAAGGTGCAGGGTTATATTGTATGCTCCGTATTCTTGTGCCGGCAATTAGACAGGGTGTTTTCTCGCATCGGCTTTCAATTGCCCTTGTTAATTTTTCATTGATTGCTTTCTGCACAAAAATATTTCTTCAACTCATTAGTGTATTCCAGCAGGTAGCACTTATAGCATACCGGAATAAGAATTTTATTATTGCTTATCTCCATCTTGTTTTAATAGGATTCCTTTCCGTTTTTCTTATTGCGTTTTTTATAGATAAGAAGATGTTCTGCGTTGCCAGAATATCAAAGGGCGGGTTATTTCTTTTTGTTTTAGGATTTGTAGTTACGGAAATTTTCCTTGTAGCACAATCAACTATTGCTTGGGCAAATCTGCCGCCTATTCCATTTTTAAATGCTTTGCTGTTTGTGTCTAGTTGCGTGATGGAAGCCGGTCTTTTATTTTGTGTGTTCCCGCAATTGCAGAATACAATTACTGATTATAAAAACTCTAAAAATTATAGCCATGAAAACTCCAGACATCAGTTGTTTTGATTGCCTAATGAAAGATTGCACTATCCTTCGAAATTGCACATCTGAATTTCTTGAGTATGTGAATGCGAAAAAATTCTGTATGCAATATTTGCCTGATCAATCAATCATTTTTGAAGGTTCAAGTATTGATGGTGTTCTTGTTATTTACAACGGCATTGTAAAAATACATGTACGAGGCCATAGGGGTAAACCTTTTATTGTAAGGTTGGCAAAATCGGGTGAAATATTAGGGCACACAGCTGATGAATACCTAAAACAACCCGCAAGTGTCACTGCAGTAGAACCAACGACTGTTTGTTTTATCGAGAAGTCAGATTTTGAAAAAGGGTTAAATAATTGTCCTGAAATAAGAGCGGAATTAATGTCTGTTTATAAAAATGAAATAAAACAATTCGGTTACCGAACCATTCATTTAGTTCAAATGAGTGTTCGGGAAAAAATTGCTGGAGCATTGTTACATATAGCGGTAGCATACAAATTAAAAGAAGGCGGATCACTGAAACAAGTTTCGCTTAGCAGGGAAGATATTTCTAATATGACCGGCACAACCAAGGAGCAGGTATCAAAAGTAATGTCTGAATTCCATAATGAAAACATCATCAAAACTCATAGAAAGCATCTAAGCATTCTCCAGTTTGCAAAACTGAAAGCTATTGCAGGTTTGCAGTAGCATCTTCGTCCTAACAGGTCGATTACTACGAAATAATATTTCGGAAATTGACAGTCCTCATTGTTTCGGCATCGAAACAGCAGGATTTTTACGGCTAATTAAATAACCATAAATCCAATCTTATGAGTGAAGAAGAAAACGAAACTGCTCCGTTTCTAAAAGTAGTTATGAACGATGTTATGCTCCTTCTTTTTTTGGGTGTAACTATCTACGCTATTTTTTATCTGTTATGGGGAGTAATGGAAATAGCTACGGTGCCGGCCTTACCGGAAGAAGTTAAAAATGCAATTCTTAAATAACTAACTAAAAAACAAATTCTATGAGTCTAATAGCTCCACGCCCAGGATGGTTTCAACAAAAGATTGCAAAGGATGAACGCATGTGGATATTCATCGCGTTTTTGGTTTGCGTCTTTCTGTTTATCTGGATGATTATGTGGCACGTGGTTGGCCACCAAAATCCTTCTAACACAACTTACAAAGTAACCACAACTGAATTTGCTAAGTTACATGATGCTTACGTGAAAAAGAATATGATAGGAATGGATAACGGCATCCCTGTTGTTAAACCTGAGCCTAACAGCGATGTAATTCTGATGGCGCAAATGTGGCGTTGGTCACCCGCACTTATCCTTAAAAAGGACGAATGGTATAACCTCCATATTTCTTCGAAAGATTTGGTGCATGGATTTTCATTGCAACCGGCAAACATGAACTTTCAGGTTTATCCGAGTTACGATTATGTTTTAAAATTTAAGCCGACAGCTACCGGAGAATGTAAAATATTATGCAACGAATACTGCGGCATCGGGCACCATACCATGATTGGAAAAATTGTAGTAATTGAAAGCGATGCAGACTTAGCAAAATACGGATATGATAAACTTAGCACTACACGACCTGGAAGCGCACCCGTTGCCGAAGAGGATATTTCAGGATTGAGCGAAGTGGATTTGGCAAAAGCTGGCGAACAAATTTACAATATGAAAGGTTGCAGTGCCTGCCATAAAACAGACGGCACTTCGCAAATAGGTCCAAGCTTTAAAGGATTATACGGCTCGAAACAAAAAATTTCAGAAGACAATAAGGTAAGTGAAGTGGAGGTGAATGATGAATATATAGCGAATTCAATCACCACTCCACAAAAGCAAATAGTAGTTGGCTTCGAAAAAACACAAATGGCAAAACTCGATTTATCAGGAAACGAAATAAAAGAGGTTTGTGCATACATTAAATCACTCAAATAAAACCGAAAATTATGTTTAGAACATGCGATATAACCGGATTTAAAGTTGACCTGGATTCTGAAAGATTCATCAGGTTAAATGCAGTAATGGCAGTTGTCTCATTATTGCTGGCTATGATAGCCGCTATCTTAATTGTTTTTACCCGATACCAACCAGTGCATCTGCTCGATGCCGAATGGTATTACCGTATGCTTACTTTTCATGGACTGAATGCCCTTATATTCTGGATTGTATTTTTTGAAATTGCAGGATTGTATTTTGGTTCTACCGTTGTTCTAAATCAACGGTTTTGTTCTCCGGTACTTGGCTGGGTTTCTTTTATTCTCATGGTTGCTGGATTTTTGATGGTAGATACTATGATAATGCTGGGTAAAGCAGACGTTATGCTCACATCATATGTACCGCTGAAAGCCCATCCACTTTATTATCTCGGTATTATTCTTTTTGCCGTTGGTGCACTGTTAGGTGTGTGTTTGTTTTTTGCCAACATTGTAAACGCAAAGCGCGAAAAGAATGTAGGGGAAACACTTCCTCTTTTTACTTATGGTTTAGTAGCAGCGGCAATTATTGCAGTGATTACACTTGCCACCGGGGCAGTTGTGTACATACCTACATTCCTGTGGTCATGCGGACTAATAGAAGCAATGGATCCGGCAGTGTATAAATTAATATGGTGGGGGCTTGGGCATTCATCGCAGCAAATTAATGTAGCGGCAATG
>CAIYOV010000467.1 GCA_903927935.1 uncultured Bacteroidota bacterium
AAATATATTTTTGTGACGAAAGTTAGTGCTCCTTTTTGGGCAAACTAAATGCAGTAACACATACTAGAATTTCTTTCAAAAAATTTCTTTGATTTTCATATCTTATTTATCTTTGAGATAAACCACTGCTTATGAAAGCAAATCTACCCATCATCATTTTTGGCGGTATAGCTATTCTGGCTCTTGTGATTTTTATAATTATGCGCAGCCGCGAAACGGATGAAGAACCGGAAAACGAAACACCTGTTAGTTCGAAGAATTCGGATGATGACTCCGGAAGGGAGTAAAACTGACAATCAGTCAGACCAAACTTTCCCGGGTGTATTCCACCACCATCAGTAGTTTAAGTGCGAACCATTCGTTGTGTTGCTCAATTTCCTGTTTGGCGAGTTCATGCATTTCTTTTTCGAAGAGATTGAAGTCGTATCCGTAGTTTTCTAATATATGAATGACCTCGGGCACCGGTCGCATCTGAAATAGTTCTTTCTCGGTAGGGAATCTTTCACAAGTTGCAACCTGCTTCAAATTATCCTTCGTTAGGTATTTGGATGACCGTATTCCTTCAGGTAGTTCTTTTATCTCCATGATTTAGATGCTGAAACTCACCCCAGTGTAATTCTGCGGAGTGATTTTGCGGAGCTCACTTTTGATATCTTCGCTTACATCCAATTTGGAAATAAAATCATGAATTGATTCTTTGGTAATGCCACCGGTACCACGCGTCAGCTCTTTCAATTTTTCGTATGGTTTAGGATATCCTTCTCTACGAAGAACTGTTTGAATAGCTTCTGCCACAACAGCCCAATTTTTCTCCAAATCGCTATTCAATGCATCTTCGTTGAGTAGTAATTTTGATAACCCCTTTTCAATAGATGACAGAGAAATTAAGGTATGTGAAACAGGCACCCCAATATTTCTTAGGACTGTAGAGTCTGTCAAATCTCTTTGTAGGCGGGAGACAGGAAGCTTGGCGGAAAGATGTTCGAAGAGAGCGTTTGCAATTCCCAGGTTACCCTCTGCGTTTTCAAAATCAATTGGATTAACCTTATGTGGCATAGCGGAAGAGCCAACTTCATTTTTGTTGACGCGCTGCTTAAAGTATTCCATAGAAATGTAAGTCCACATATCGCGGCACAAATCAATTAAGATGGTATTGATGCGTTTCATAGCATCAAAGTGTGCAGCGAGATTATCGTAGTGTTCGATTTGTGTAGTGTGACGGCTTCGTTTTAACCGCAATTTTCTTTCTGTGAAATCGTTGGCAAATTCAGTCCAGCCGATTTTAGGATAAGCTACCTGGTGTGCATTAAGGTTACCGGTGGCTCCGCCAAACTTAGCACTGTAATGTATCTGGTCAAATAAATGCAGTTGTTCTTTTAGTCGCTCAACAAAAACAAAAATCTCTTTTCCTAGAAGGGTTGGAGAAGCAGGCTGTCCGTGTGTATGTGCCAGCATTGGAATCTCTTTCCAATCTGCTGCAAGTTTTTCTAATTGTATAATTAAGCGGTGAACAATAGGTAAGTAAACTTGTTCGTTGGCATCTTTAAAGGAAAGGGGAATAGCTGTGTTATTAATATCCTGTGAGGTCAACCCGAAGTGGATGAACTCTTTCCATTTGTCTAGACCAAGTGCATCAAATTTTTCTTTCAGGAAATATTCAACGGCTTTAACATCGTGGTTGGTTACTTTTTCTGTGTCTTTAATTGTTTGTGCATCGGCTTCCGAAAATTTTTTCAGCAAATCTCTGAGTGATGGAAAATGTTTAACAGGAAAGTCAGCAAGTTGAGGTAAAGGAATTTCGCAGAGAGAAATGAAGTATTCAATCTCAACATGTACGCGGTATTTTATCAAAGCGTATTCTGAAAAGTAGTCCGCAAGTTCTTCTGTTTTATTACGGTAGCGTCCGTCAATAGGAGAGATGGCAGTGAGCGAATTCAATTTCATCGAGGTGAATTTTTGCGCTAAGATAATTCTTCCATCGTATCTCATATTTAATTCAAAAACAAAATGGAGTTGGTAACGTAACATAGGGGGTGTTTGTTGGTTTGACTTCAAAAACATTTATTTGCGCCTCATTAAAAATAAAGCATGAGCAAAAACCTCATCATCGTTGAGTCCCCTGCAAAGGCAAAGACCATCAACAAATTTCTTGGTAGTGATTATGTTGTTACCTCTTGTTACGGTCACATCCGCGACTTACCGGATAGCGGTTTGAATATTGATATTGAAAATGGTTTTGAGCCGAACTATGTAGTAAGTGAAGACAAAGAGAAAGTAATTAAGGAGTTAAAGAAGTTGGCAAAAGGTGCTGAGGAAATTTTCCTGGCAACGGATGAGGACCGCGAGGGAGAGGCCATTTCGTGGCACTTATGTGATGTGTTGAAACTGAACCCGAAGAAGGCAAAGCGTATAACATATACGGAGGTAACTAAAGAAGCGATACTTGAAGCGGTAGCCAATCCCCGCACTATTAATATGGATTTGGTAAACGCACAACAGGCACGCAGAGTGCTGGACAGGTTGGTAGGTTACGAAATATCTCCGGTGTTATGGAAGAAAGTAAAACCATCGCTTTCGGCAGGAAGAGTTCAGTCTGTTGCTGTTCGTTTAATTGTTGAAAGAGAAAGAGAAATCCGCGGATTTAATCCGGTGGCCTCATTTAAAGTAGTTGCTTTCTTTTTTGTTACTGATGCAAACGGAAAGAAATCGGTATTTAAAGCAGAGCGTGCGAATAACTTTAAAACAGAAGCGGATGCAGAGAAGTTTTTGAAAGAAGTTGTTGCGGCAGAATTTAAAGTAAGTTCTATTGAAAAGAAACCGGGCAAACGGACACCGGCTGCTCCATTTACAACTTCTACCTTACAACAGGAAGCATCACGTAAAATAGGTATGTCGGTTTCTAATACTATGCGCGTTGCACAGCGTTTATATGAAAACGGGCACATTACTTACATGAGAACAGACTCTGTCCATCTTTCTGAAACTGCTCACAAAGCATTAGCTAAAGAAATTAAGAGCAAGTACGGAAAAGAGTTTTACGAACACCGCGATTTCGTTACCAAGAGTGCAGGGGCTCAGGAAGCACACGAAGCTATTCGCCCTTCGCACATTGAGAACTCAACCGTTGATGCAGAACCGGATGAACAACGTTTATATGATTTGATCTGGAAACGCACCATTGCTTCGCAAATGGCGGATGCACAGATTGAGAAAACGGTTATTGATATTGTAAACAATAAGAACAAAGAAACACTACAGGCAAAAGCAGAAGTTATTTTGTTTGAAGGTTTCTTGAAGGTATATAACGAGAGCGTTGATGAAGATGCTGAACCGGATGAAGAAGCAGAAGCATTGATTCCACCGGTGAAAGAAGGACAGATTTTGGAATTGAGAGAGTTAACAGCTACAGAAAGATTCACCAAAGCTTCTGCGCGATATACTGAAGCAAGTTTGGTTAAGAAATTAGAAGAACTTGGTATTGGTCGTCCATCTACTTACGCACCTACTATTTCTACGGTCCAGAAAAGAGGGTATGTAGTAAAAGAAGCACGCGATGGTATAGAGCGCAAATACAAAGTGATTATTTTGAAAGGAGGGAAAATTGCTGCAGAAACAAAAACTGAAATCACCGGTGCAGAGAAGAATAAATTATTTCCTACTGATATTGGTTTACTGGTAACTGACTTTTTGGTAGCCAACTTTGCTAATATTCTGGATTACAACTTTACCGCTGATGTTGAATTGCAATTTGATAAGGTAGCAGAAGGCAAAAAGGAATGGCACAAAATGATTGGTGACTTCTATAAGCCATTCCACAAGAATGTAGAAGCTACTACAAAAGATGCTGAGCGCGTATCCGGTGAACGTTTGTTAGGAACTGATCCGGCAAGCGGAGAACCTTTGATTGTTCGTATGGGCAAGTTCGGGCCGATGGCGCAGATTGGAAAGGCCGATGAAGAAACCGGTAAGAAAGCACGCTTTGCAAAAATGCGCGCTACTCAATCGTTAGAAACTATCACGTTTGAAGAAGCACTGGAACTTTTTAAACTTCCACGCACACTCGGTCAACTGAATGAGAAAGATGTAAAGGCTAGCATCGGTCGTTTTGGGCCATACATTCAGCACGATAAAATGTTTGTTTCTATTCCAAAGGATAAAGATCCGTATACGATTAATTTAGAAGACGCCCTCACGCTGATTCGTGAGAAAGCAGAGAAGGACGCGGCTAAATTGATTCTTAATTTCGAAGCAGAAGGTATTCAAGTATTGAACGGAAGATACGGCCCGTATATAAAGAAGGAAAAAGACAATTATAAGATTCCGAAAGATAAAACAGCTGAACTACTTACCATAGAAGAAATACAAGCGATAATTGCAGAGCAGGGGCCGACCAATAAAGGAAAGAAGAAGTGGGGTGGACGGAAAAAGAAAGAATGAGCAATGAACGTGAAATAAATGCACTGATTAAACTGCTTGACGATAATGATCAGGAAGTTTTCAGACATGTTCACGATAAGTTGATGAGTTACGGAATTGATGTGGTGCCTACACTAGAGGAAGCCTGGACAGCAGATTTAAATACCACCACACACGAACGTCTGGAAGAAATTATTCACCAGATTCAGTTTGATGCATTAGTAAAGGAATGGAAACTGTGGCTGAGCAAAGAATCGCCTGATTTGCTTACCGGTGCGTTTTTAATTGCCAAGTATTTTTATCCCGATGCTCAGATAGATGATGTTCGAATCCGGCTGCAAAAGATTCGGCAAAGTATCTGGCTGGAGTTAAACTACAACCAAACACCGCTGGAGCAAATTCAAATATTCAATCAGGTATTTTACCATTATCAGAACTTTAAAGGGCAACAGATTTCTTCGGACTATTTTGACTATTGCATTAATCATGTATTAGAAAATAAGAGGGGTTGTGCTGTTTCGGTGGGTATTGTTTATCAAATTCTTGCGAATGATTTAAACCTGCCGGTTTATGGGGTTACGCTGATGCGCCATTACATTCTCGCCTTTTGTAAAAAAAACATTTTCGATTTCAATACAGAACTTTACTTAGAGCGCGAAGTAATGTTTTATATCAATCCTATCAACAAGGGCTCCATCTTTTCGCGAAGTGAAATCAAAGATTATATAGACAAGATGAAGATTGACCAGCATGACGAATACTTTGTGCCTTCGGATAATCTGAGCATACTCAAAGAACAACTCCGCTACCTGATTGAAATTGCCGAAGAGAAAAAAGAAACAGAGCGAGCAGATGAGTTGCAGTATCTGCTTAAACTTTTTTAGTAGCGTGCAGTAAATACGCCTTGATAAACTCATCTAACTCCCCATCCAGCACCGGTTGAATGTTTCCGGTTTCGTAACCAGAGCGGTTGTCTTTTATGAGTTTGTAAGGATGCAAAACATAGTTGCGTATCTGCGAGCCCCATTCGTTTTTCATCTTGGTTCCTTCAATTTTATCGCGGGCTTCGTTGCGTTTTTGTACTTCTATTTCGTAGAGCTTCGATTTCAACATCTGTAAAGCGCGGTCACGGTTATCGTGTTGCGAGCGGGTAATCTGGCAACTTACCACAATACCGGTAGGGATGTGTTTGACACGCACCGCTGTTTCCACTTTGTTTACATTCTGTCCGCCTGCACCGCTGCTTCGGAAGGTAGACCATTCCATTTCGGATGTAGGGATATTAATTTCAATGGTATCATCGGCCATAGGGTAAACGAACACCGAGGCAAACGAAGTATGCCGCTTGCCGTTGCTGTCGAAAGGAGAGATGCGCACTAACCGGTGCACTCCGTTTTCGCCTTTTAAGTGACCATAAACAAAATCGCCATCTATTTCAAGCGAAACGGATTTAATACCTGCCACATCGCCATCGGTGCGGTCAACCTCGGTAATTTTAAAACCATGTCGTTCTGCCCACATTACATACATGCGTAGCAGCATACTTGCCCAGTCGCAGCTTTCGGTGCCACCGGCACCGGCATTTATCTCCAACACAGCACTTAACTGGTCTTCGGGTTGGTTAAGGGTGGTGCGGAACTCCAAATCATCAGCAGCTGCAAGGGCGTGATGGTAGGCCTCTTTTAATTCGGCATCGGTTGCTTCACCGGCTTCGTAAAATTCGCGAATTACGGTCACATCTTCCACGGCTTTCCATGCCTGGTCAAAAGAGTTGACCCAAAACTTATTGAGTTTAATCTCTTTCAGAATTTCTTCGGCCTTCTTCGGATTGTTCCAGAAATCAGGGTGAGTAGTGGTGTTCTCATCCTGTCCTATTTTTAGTTTGCGATTATCGTAGTCAAAGATACCGCCTCAGAGCATCGAGACGGTTCCTGGTTTCATTAATGTTTTCGGTTGTCATTTCCTTTTATTGAGGCGCGAATATAGGAGAAGTTGGTAGTTAATGAACAGGGTCGAGCATGAGTAGGGGGTGTATGGAAAAAAGGTAAAAGTTCAAATTGTGGTAATACCAGGGAGATAAGCATTGTGATTTAAAGGTGGTGTGATACTATACATCCGAGGGATGGAATCGGATTGCGATATTAAGCGGTAGTTGATTGCCTGTGAGAAAAGCTATCACCTGGTTCTTTGATTCGTTTAAACTGAAATAGAAGTTAAGAAGTAATAATCTCCAGCACCTCTTCAATCATTTTGCCCACTATCTTATTGGGGTTGCTGCTGAACTGATGATGGATGCGGTTGGCCAGTATGGCATTTACTGAAAGGCAGTTATGCCCCATTAATTTGCCCATTCCGTATATAGCGGAAGTTTCCATTTCGAGGTTGGTAATGCGGAAGTGTTTATGCCGGAAACTGTTGATGACCTCAATAAAATTCGGGAACTCTCTTTGTAAACGAAGTTGCCTTCCTTGCGGAGCATAAAAGCCACACGCAGTTAAGGTGGTTCCTTTTGGGTAATGCGATTCGAACTTGTGCAACAGACTTTCGCTTGCGCTGGCTATGTAAGGTTTTATATTACTGAAATGCGTTTTAATGTGGCTGGCAAAGGCCTCGATGTAAACTGTTTCCTGTATAGTGTTTTCGAAAGTGTAAAAACTCATCAGTCCGTCCATGCCAATACCGTTTTCTGAAACAAGAATGGTATCTACATTAATTTCTTCATTCACCGAGCCCGAAGTACCTACACGGATAATGTCGAGTTGAGTGAGGGAATCTTTAACTGTTCGCGTAGCAAAATCAATATTTACCAATGCATCTATCTCGTTTAAAACAATATCAATGTTATCGGTGCCTATACCCGTGCCGATAACCGAAATGCGTTTGTTGTTCAGGTAACCGGTATGCGTAATAAACTCGCGGTGCTGTACCTTGTGCTGTATGCTGTCAAAGTGTTTGCTTACTGCTGCCACCCGGTCGGGGTCGCCCACAGTAATGACGGTATCTGCAATTTCGTGCGGCTTTAAATGTAGGTGGTAAATGCCACCATCGGGATTGATGACGAGTTCCGATTCTGCAATGCGTTCTTTCATTTAATTCAGTTTACTCCACTTAAATGTTTTCATTACTCCCCTCACTTTCACATTCACTAAGTAAATACCCGAAGCCAAATTGGAGTTATTGTAATTAAACACCGGCTGACTTTCGTCACCGGTCCAGATGAACTGACCCGACACGTTCAGAATCTGCAATTCTATTTTATCTGAATTCGGATTAATTATTGAAAAAGAATTTTCCTGATTCATAAAGTGAACCGGAAAGTTTTCAGCTTCTGAAATTCCAACCCCGCAATTGATAAACGGATTTACGGGCTGTAAACCATGCTGAAACAAACAATGGTAAATATCGCAGGCATATGCCCCATTCGTTAGAATGGTATCGGCATCCATCAGCAACTGAGCAGCATCGGTAAAAGAAATATTTTGCGCGTAGGCATAGTGTGTTTGTAAAATCAAACTGTCGGTAGCATCTCTTCCAATAGCACCATTAATGCACCACAATACAGCACTCCATATTTGTCCGTTGTGGTAAATACTGTTGGTCATATCAGTTGGGTAAACCCAGATTGAGTTCAATACCCTTCCGTTCCAGAATTCGTTATGACCATCCCAGTTAAACATCCAGTTGTCATTAAAAGTGCTGATACTTTTAGAATAAGACCCTGCCAGATAATCGCCAAAGCCCTCGTCAAGCGCACTGCGTTGTTGACCATTGTTGCTGCCCGGTGCGGCTGACTCAGAAATAAAGTGCCCGTATTCATGCACACAAACGTCTGCATCTTCGGCATCATCCACTCCTCCTTCCCCATAATAAATCTGGTTAGGAGTAGAGACCGGTGAGAAATATGAATTATCGGCACCACCCACGGCATGCGTATCAATATCTATCTCTGAATCTGCACAGCTAAAGCCAAGTGAGTGAATGTGGCTGCGCATAGTATTGATGTGATAGAAAGCATTTACGTCTTCAAATCCGCTTTGTGAGCGGTCGAAATAAAACTGACCATTGTTACTCGTTGCCGGAGCCACCGTAGGCGGATCAAAATCCATTACATGCACAAACTGATTTTCGAGAATAAACTGCGAACCGGTGTAAGTAGCAGTGAAGTTGACGGTCTGAAGCTGAGCATCAAGTTGAGCATTGGTAGAATTGTTGTTGTCGCAATACGGACACGCGTAACTCTGTTGCGAACTGGTGAGAGGGTCAGGTCTGAAAACTTTTCCGCTCACTACAGAATCCTGCGTGAAGTAAGCGTTCATGTCGCGTTCAAAAAATATTTCCCCGTTTGCTTCCAAAACTTCTCTTCCGCTGCTTCTGATTTCTCTGTTACACAACACCGGAACTTCGTAGCGAAGAGCAATAACAGAATTTGCATTCGCATTTGCTGTGTTTAAAGTCCAACCGGAAGTATTTTCTGAATTGTCGAATAACGAATGAATCACGTTCTGTCGGTCAACATTTACTTTTATTTCGCTCTGATAAATTGCTACTCCATTAAAAGTTTGTGTAAACGAATAATGAAACCCACCGGGGCTTTGGTTGATGTAATTCAGTTTTAAACCGGTACGGTAATCTTTCAGGTTAATAATGTTTTGCTTTAAATATGCCGACACGGTGGCTACATTATTATCTCCTTCCAGCTTTACTTTAATAAAAGATGAACGGCAGGTAGTATTTCTGTATTGAGCAGGAGAGTAGTCGGCATCTGTTTTTTGCGCAAACGGATAAAGCGAGTTCAAAAGGAAAAGAGAGAGAATCAGTTTTTTCATTGATATAAAGATAGCGAATTAGGCATGGGCAATATCCAATACT
>CAIYOV010000468.1 GCA_903927935.1 uncultured Bacteroidota bacterium
CGCGCCCATAAAACGCGCCCATAAAACGCGCCCATAAAAACAAACGCTATAATAAACATTATACGAATTTAAGTTGGCAAATAAAAGCTAAATAATAATTAAAAGGAAGGCAGGCATTATGCATTTATGGTACAAGTACAAAATATATATTACCCACTGGAAACATCATACGGCCAATAAAAAAGGCTGCGAATTGGCAGCCTTTTAAAAAACATTTTATCTGTGGGGTGGTGTGGGAGGAGGGAGCTCATCAAAAACAAGTTTTTGGTCTTCGGTGAGAAGATCGCGAATTTTGAAATGCGTTTCATTCAGCAATTTCATTATGCTGCCGTGCAGGGTAGAAATATCGTCTATCAGACCGTTCATAGCGCGTATGTCAGGTTTGTCGGCAATTTTTTGAGTTTGCAGTTTCGCTTCCTTCTCCATTATCTGTGCATCGAAAGAGAGGATTTGTTTCCGCAACTGTTGATTGAGTAATTTAATTTTATCAATTTGTTCTTTGCTCAAATCAGGGATAGGAGGAACCTGTGCTTCGGGGGCTCCGTGCATAGCAGGGGGCATTCCGGGAGGCATTCCTTCACAAGGAGCAGTCTGCTCCTGCATTTTTTTGTGCGGCGGGGCGCCACCGGGTTGGGCATAAAGAGTTATTCCTGTCATAAAAAGACAAAGCAATGTCATAACGATTATTCGATTCGTTTTCATTTGTTTTTCCTTTCGGGAAATTTGTTAATAGAGAACTAAGGATTTGTTCATAAATAACCTTAACATTTTGTCACGCGAAGACGTAAAGAGCGCAAAGGTTATATTCAGAAAATGTAACAGTTATTTCTTACATGAGTTCTGATTTAGTTAATAAAAATTAATCGTGCCGTGGCGGCGGCTGAATGCCCGGCGGCGGACCAATAAATTTGAAGAATGTTTTATCAAATATTGCACGTTGTTCTGCTGTACACTCACCGCGGAGAGTGGCGATAAACTGAACGGTGAGGGTGTCAATTTTATATTGTAAAGCTGAGGACAATTTTATATAGTTCAATGCTTTGGTAAAATCTACATTATCCTTGAGCACTTCTCTAAAGCCAAGGTCTTTCAGCAGGCGAAGACTGTCCATCATCTCCCGTACCTGCCCCATTTGACGGTTTCTGAGTTGTTCGTATTTATCTTTCTGCGCCTTCGAGAGGTTCAATTCCTGTACCATCTTCATTTCTCCGATGGGCGGGCGTAGTTCTCCGCCAAAAGGCGGAGGTGGTGCAGGGTGATTCCTGAAGAAAACCAATATCGTGGTCATAAGACCGATGTTCATAATCAGGAGGATTGCAATAATCCAGATGAATAGTTTACTATTTTTCATTGTAAGTGCCTGTTAAATTTTTGTTAATCGACAAAGTAACATCCAGTTCCTCGTAGCATGAAAGATATGAGGAATTGCTTTTCTTGTTTGGTAAAGTAGTGTCATCTGATTTAAACACTTGCTGCACCGAGTATATATTCACGAGGAACAACAATGCCATCATCAGGGTGAGCGCGACATTGCGGCGTCTCCGGGCAGGGATTTCACTTCTCTCGTACTCAATACTCTTTAGAGTTGATTCTTTGAACCCATCCAGGTTCCCGGTGAATCCCTCTTCCAGGAGTGAAAGGGTTCTCTCAATTTCAGATTCTGTATTTAGTTTCATATAGCTTACCACATATAATTTTCAATAGTATATTCATAGTCCGGTATTGCCGGAAGCGAAGAATTTCACGCAAAGGCGCAAAGAACACAAAAGTATATTCATACTTAGTTTTAGTCTGTTCTTTACCGGCAATCATAATTTTTGTCTGAAATTTTCGCCCAGAATATTTGCCATATTCTGCTTTGCCCGGTGAATGAGTGACTCAACCGATGAAACAGAAACATCGAGTAACTCTGCTATTTCCGGATTTGAGAAACCCTCACACTTGCTCAGCACCAAAGCCGATTGCTGTTTTGCCGGAAGCTTGTTGAGCGCGGCGTGCAGATACTTTTCCCGGTCCTTTAGTTCTATTGCTTTTTCCGGATGACTCACTTTGGAATGGTCAGCAACTATACGAGTGAGCGTTTCAAAGCTATCTTTAATCGCTATCCATTTTTCCTTTCGCTTCCTGCTTCGCAATGCATCTATTGAACGATTGACCGCTATGCGGTAAAGCCAGGTAGCTATTTCGGCATCTTCGCGAAAGGATTTAATCGAACGAAAAGCCTGCACGAAAACTTCCTGCGCTGCATCCTTTGCATCATCGGAGTCTCTCAGGAATTTATAGCATATATTCAATACCATCGACTGATAATCATCAATCAATTTCGAATAAGCCCGGGAGTGACCGGCTTTTAATTGTTCAATAAAATTTTCTGCCATTTGTTAGTTTGACGAGTGAAGAAAAAAAATCTTGCGAAAGATAATAAGGATTTATTTGGGAACGAGTTAGAGTTTTTTGGGGGTGATAGCAGGGTGTCCGTCATTAAACCTGACGGACACCACGGATACAAATTTCTAATAATCTATATGAAACCGGAATGATGGGTACTGTTTCGGTAGCCGCAACAGGTTAAAAACCATTGTACCGATAGCTAACCTGTCCCACCACGAGGAGAGCGGCCATCCAAAATGAACGTGAATTATTTTTTCATTCCCGAGTTCATACTGGATTATTTCCAGAGTTCCTCGAATCATATCATTGAGCGAGGCACGACTTGGTATTGCAATCAGGAAATGATTTGTCCCTAACTGCACCGGTTCATCGAGAAGAGGTTTATAGAAAGTAACATAGAAAACATCGTCCTTGTTCAAATCAACGGAACCTTCTTTAAGCCGCTTAAAGTTCAGGTGCACTTCATTTAACTCACACTCGGCAATGGCAAACACAACATCTAATGGTGTCCTGGTGCTTCTCTGACGCAGAATTTGCGGTGACCTTGTTTTTGCAATTTTAATACCGCCTATGACAAAGCCAATGGTTATGGTTGCCCACATTGCTGTCCCATAGGGGCGGTGTATCATTATATATACTAAAGCACTTACCAAAATAATAAGAAGAATTACGGAGCCAACACGAGATGTCCGGTAATCAATTTTTTTGGAACCTTCTGTATACCGGTATTTAATTAGACCTGCCGTGTTTATGCAGAAACTTGCGACTAATCCCACGGCGTACATTTCGGCAAGCTGGGCTTGTTTACCGGCTGTTACAAAAAGTATTACCGTGTAAAAGATGGCGTTCAGTATATGTATGCGATAGAGTGAGTGACGTTTATTTAGCTTTAGTAAGGGGAGATAATTATACCGTTCACAAACCTTTTCCATCAGTTCAGCAGAAGCAACCATTGCTGTATTAACAGCCATTATGAGGGTTACGCTGGCGAGTATACTCACTATTACCGCGAATGTATGCCCGTTTACAATTCCCGCTAAAGTTGGAATCAGATCGGTTTCGTGTTTTTCAATTTCGGCGGAGCTCATTGTTGAGAGCGCGAAAAGCGCAATTAACGGCGTTACAATACCTACCGTTACTGCAAGGAAAGTATAAGCTTTTTTTACAACTTTCCAGTCTTTAACAAGGGATGCAGTTTGTAGTACCGATTCAATTCCGGAATATGCAAGGATACAACTTCCAATACCTATTATAAAGGCCGTATACGAATGAGTTAAGGATTTTCCAATATAGTCACCGGTGAACTCAGTAAACCCTTTTGAAAGATTAGCGGTGAAATTTCCATCAACGTGAAAAGCCGCGCCCACGAGAAGGTTTAGGAGAGCAAACGTCGCGAATATGAAAATATAAAAAGTAAACTTTGCATTCTCCCGGATACCGGAAATGTTCAGGACTGCCATCAACCAGATAACGGCAACCATAAGTACCATTTTAGCAACTCCACTCATTGCAAGAAAAGATGTGCCGTTTTCAACGGCGGAAACAGTGGATATAGTTGCGGTAAGGACATAAGCCACTATTATTGAAGAAACAGCCACAAAGGAAATTTTTTCACCAAACACGAGATAGGAAAAAGAATAAACCCCGCCGCCTTTAATACCGTTTGATTCTAATATATTGGAGATTTCCACCATCCTATTGGCAAGATAGCGGATAAGAACAGAGGTAATGGCTATGTAAAATATTGCTTTTAATTGTATAAACCGGAAAGCTTCAGAAGGAGCATAATATATTGATGTTAGCTCATCCATCAAGGTGATAATGCCAACGGCCAACCAGGTTAGCCACCATTTGCCACCCTGGAAAAAACTGAGGGAATCGTTTTTACGCAGTATTTTATAGAAGACAACCGCCAACGCGAGGTTGATTATTGTCAGAGTTAATGTCTGCATAATTTTTTAGCTATTCATTGTTTAGTTACGAAAAACAGAATACACTTAATATTCTATGTAGAAACGGAACGAAGGATACTGCTTCGGAAGCCGTAACAGGTTAAAAACCATTGTCCCTATCGCCAGTCTATCCCACCAAGAGGAGAGCGGCCATCCAAAGTGAACGTGAACAATTTTTTCATTCCCAAGTTCATACTGTATAATTTCTAAGGTTCCGCGAATCATATCATTGAGTGAAGCACGGTTTGGTATTGCAATCAGGAAATGATTTGTGCCGAGTTGTTCCGGTTCGTCAAGCCGGGGTTTGTAAAATGTTACGTAGAAAACATCTTCTTTATTCAGGTCGGAGGAACTTTCTTTTAATCGCTTGAAATTCAGGTGCACATCATTTGATGGGCTTTCGGCAATAGCAAAAACGATATCGAGTGGTGTTCTGGTGCTTCGCTGCCGAACAATTTGCGGTGAGCGGGTTTTTGCAATTTTTATTCCACCAAGTACAAATGCGATTGTTATGGTTGCCCACATCGCGGTTCCATTAGGGCGGTGAAGCATTATATATACCAAGGCACTGGATAGAATAACAAACAGAATAACAGAGCCAACACGGGAAGTTCGATAATCAATCTTTTTAGAACCTTCTGTATACCGGTATTTAATTAGCCCTGCCGTGTTGATGCAGAAACTTGCAACCAAACCTACTGCATACATCTCGGCCAGTGCCGCTTGTTTACCGGCAGTGATAAAGAGGATTACCGTATAAAATATTGCATTTAATATATGTATACGATACAGAGAATGCCGTTTATTTAATTTCATTAACGGGAGATAGTTATACCGCTCGCATACTTTTTCCATTAGTTCTGCAGAGGCAACCATTGCCGTATTAACAGCCATAATGAGTGTTACACTGGCAAGGATACCCACGACTACCGCGAAAGTATGTCCATTCACAATACCTGCCAGAGTTGGAATCAGATCGGTTTCGTGTTTTTGAATTTCTTCGGGGCTCATTGAGGAAAGAGCGAAAAGTGCAATTAAAGGAGTGACGATGCCGACTGTTAAAGCCAGAAAAGTATAACCTTTTTTAATTACCTTCCAGTCTTTCACGAGAGACGCAGTTTGCAAAACCGATTCAATACCCGAGTATGCAAGAATACAACTTCCAATGCCTATTATAAGCGCGGAGTATGAGTGGAAGAAAGATTTTCCGATAAAATCACCGGTGAATTCTGAAAACCCTTTTGTAAAATTGGTGGTGAAAGTAGAATCCACGTGAAATGCTGCTCCGGCAAGAAGATTCAGAAGAACAAATGTAGCAAAAATAAAAATGTAGAAAGTGAATCTTGCGTTTTCACGAATACCGTTGATATTAAGCCCTGCTATCAACCAAATGATTGCAACCATAATACCCATCTTAACAACTCCGCTGATAGGGAGGAACGAAGTACCGTTTTCCACCGCGGAAACAGTTGAGATGGTGGCGGTCAGCAC
>CAIYOV010000469.1 GCA_903927935.1 uncultured Bacteroidota bacterium
TAAACGCTCATCGGTTTCGAGGCCTAAATAGCTGCATGAGCCGTAGTAAACCATTTTGTTGCCGCGAACGGTAACATGTTTGCCATCTAAAATGTCATCCTGTGTAGAGCCGTGGATTAAACCTAAGTCGCGGTTCTTGTTGAAGATTTTGTTGATTACGTCTGTGAATTCTTTTTTCATGTGGTCTCATTTTATCGAGCGGGGGATTAATAATAACAGAACGAATTTATCGGCAGTTCATTCAAATGTTGTATAAACGCCAACGGAAATAACTTGTATTTTACCGATGCAATGCATGAATAGGCGCAAATTATATCAACTCATATATTTCATACTGTCTATTCAAATACTCTTTTACTATATTCATTTGTGAAGATGTTATATAGAAGTATTGAAAGAGCACCCTATCATTACATTAGAAAAGAAAATGCAGCTTAAAAACATAATCAATCGCATTACCGGTGAGTCATACTGGAAAGAGCGGGCCGTTGCCTTGTTCATGGTGATTGGGCTTTTGGTGGGTAATATAGTGGAAATGATGAGTGGGAAGGAAGCCAAAGACTCTCCGGTTATATGGATAGCAGGAGTAGTTATCGGTACTACTGTAGTTGTCCTTTCACTTTTAAAAAATCCTAATTACAAAGCATATACTTCAACTGCTTTTAAGTTTTTCCTTTTTTATCTCAACTTCAATGTAATTTATGCTTACTCCACCAACGCTGCATTTTTGCATGTTAACCCAGTTCTTTCCGAGGCGGAGCTGGTAGATGCACTCCAGGGCGAGATGTTCTATATGATTTTCAGTTATATTCTTTTTGTAATCATCTGCTTTGCTTTGGATTCACGAAGAGAACTGATTCTTTTCTCAGTAGGTGAAATAATATTTTTTGTAATAGCAGTGTATGCCAACCGGAAGTATGACCCGTTGTTGATGGACCCTATGCAGATTTTTACCTTCGGAATTGTCCTTGCTGGAAACTTTATGATTAACGTGCAACGGATGAAGTATTCTCAGATTTCATCAGATGTAAGTATTCAGTTTAAAGTAATAAGCGAGAATGCCCGGGATGCGCAGATTATTATGGATAGCCAGTTAAGGATTGTTTACATTAATCCGGCTGCCGGACAACTGACCGGTTACAAGCTTAGTGAGATTTCGAAAAAATCGATTAAAGAAATAACGACCGAAGAAGACTTTGAGCGGATAGAAAGGGTTACTGCAATTGTTATTGCGCAGAAAGAAAGTCGTGACAGGTTAGAATACCGGTTGAAGAATGCAGACGGGAATTTTATTTGGGTAGAAAGTATATTCAGCACGTTTGCTGCTAAAGAGGGTAGCTCACAAGTATTGATTTTTGCTGAAACAAGAAATATTGAAGAGCGCAAAAAGCAGGAGGAAGAAATAAAACAGCAGATGACTGTGGAGGAAATGCTTATCCGGCACTCTAACCAGTTTATAAATGTTGACAGGGCCGAAATACAATCGGGTATTGATGTTGCTTTGGGCGAGTTTGGAAAGCTGTTGGAAGCCGATGCCGTGTTGGTGTATCGCATGCACGGAAAGCTGAGCGATGAGTTCCGTTCAACCAACCAATGGTTCGATACCGGTGCCCAAAAGATGGCTCCTTATTTTAATCTGGTGGTAAAAATTAACCAGCAGCTAGTTGTGTTTTTACGTTCAATTCGAGGTGAGAAATCATCACGAGGCCATTTTATCATGCCCGATCAGCTGAATGAAATACAAATAATCAGTGTAACTGATATTCCGGGAAAGTTATTTTACCTTATTCCATTGCAAAGCGGAAACATTGTAAACGGCTTTGTGGTTTTTGTTTTCGATGAAAAAGTAAAACAGATTCAGTCCAATTTCTTCGGCCTTATCGGTAACATGATAGCAAATGCGTTTACGAGGTTGAGAACAGAGATGCGTTTACATGAGGCGCAATTGACCAACGAGTTTATTCTTCGTGCCTTACCTGACTGGTTATTTATCATCAATAAAGATGGAACATTTACAGGTGGTAATGAGTTCAGCACCCTTCCGCCTTATATCCCTGATTTAAATTTGATTGGAAGAACCTTTACAGAAGTGCTTCCTGGCGAAACAGCAGAATTGTTTTCTAAAACGCTGGATGAAGTGGTGGAGTCGGATTTATCGGCCGCCTTTGAATATCATGATACAACTTACCACAAGGGTAATTACTTTAAAGTAATCATAGCTCCATTTAAAGCCAACGAGTACTTGCTCATTATCCGCGATATAACCGATTTGAAAGTGGCACAAAGCGAGCTGGAAGTAAAAGCCAAGAACCTGGCAAGAAGCAACAAAGAGCTAGAAGAGTTTGCTTACATAGTAAGCCACGATATGAAACAACCTATACGCACCATTGTTTCGTACCTTACTTTATTAAAGAAGAAATTCTTTGATGTGCTGCCCGAAATGGGTCAGGAGTTTGTCAACTTCTCGATTGACGGAGCTAACAAAATGAGCGACCTTATCCGCGACATTCTTCAGTACAGCAAAATGGAACAGGAAATCAGTATGACCCCTGATGTATCGCTCAACGACATGGTGATGAAAGTGCTCGGAGGACTGAAAGATATTATGGAGAAGAACAACGGCACCGTTGATGTAGATGACCTGCCGGTAATTACCTGCAACGAAACTATGATGAGCGAGTTGTTCCAGAACCTTATTGAGAATGGACTGAAGTATAACCTTACCCCGGTTAAGAAAGTAACTGTGAAGGTAACCGATGAAGTAAGTGACTGGCATTTTACTATAGCCGATAACGGTATTGGTTTCGACCAGCAGTATGCCGAGCAGATTTTCAAAATATTCAAACGTCTGCACACCGATGACGAGTTTCAGGGAACCGGTATTGGTTTAAGTATCTGCGCCAAAGTAATAGAGAAACACGGAGGCAAACTCTGGGCAATATCCGAAAAAGGAAAGGGAAGCACCTTCCACTTTACTCTGCCTAGGGCGGCATAATCACCAAACAAAATAGAAGAACTTCATTGCTGAAGGAACAATGCCTGCTGGTAGGCAGAATTCTGAGACCGAAGCAGTCTCCGTACGTAATGGCGAGGTTTGCCTGCCTGTCTTGTAGGTAACCTTCGGAAACCTCAAAATGACGCTGTTTTCCTTCAAAATAATGCAAAAATGAATAAAAAAATGGGTTGTCTTTTTCAAAAAGTGCTCTGTCCTTTTTAAAAAGTGCTCTGTCTTTTTCAAAAAGTAGCATGGCGAAATAAAAAAGTGCTCTGGCGAAAAAAAATGGGTTTTTTAAATTCGACAACCCATTTTTTGA
>CAIYOV010000470.1 GCA_903927935.1 uncultured Bacteroidota bacterium
ATGCCTGAACCTGTTACAGTCCAATATCTGGTTAAGTAATTTGTTGCACTCGAATTGTTTGGATGCTTTGCATCAATTACCCTTACGGCAGCATAAGCACTTGAATATGTACCGGAAGTGAAATTTAAAGATACCGGCGAATATTCAGCCGTGCCAGTTGCATCGCCAATAGGAAAATCAAATGACCCGTTGGCTGTAAATACTTTTCTAACTGCGCCCGTTCCATTGGTAACAATCATGCTGTTAGCACTTGGTGGACCTTCGACAACAGGGTAGATAGAAGCCCCAATTGTGAGATTATTGTTGCCAAGGATTATATTCCCATAGGTCAAGGTCAGTTTTTGATTAATAGTAATATCGTTTTTGAGAATAATATCCCCGGGGTTGGTTTTAGTTGCAAGCATAAAATCGAATGTTTCGCTCCCAATGGCAGAAATATTTTGATCACCACTCACCCCATTAAAAAAGACAGCTCTGCCTTTTGGATTAAATGAACCTGTAACGGTGCGCGACCAGTCACCACCTATTTTTATATCCCCTTCAAAAGCATCTGATAATGAAAGAGTACCTTCAATATTTATGTTACCCAATACAATAACTGGCTTGCTCATATCATCCAAATCATAATCCATATAGAAAGCGGAACCAGCATCAATAATCAAATCGCCCGCCATTTGCAATGCGGAAGCAGGTAATTCGTATCCAACATCCAGTAATGTGTTGCTATTTACCTGTACATGATAGGGATAGCCGGAACCTGTTGTTTTGCCGGGTGTCCATTCTACCCTTCTGTGATAAAGACTCCCTGAGCAATATAGAAGCAAAGAGCCTACCCCATAAGAAGGGGCATTTACGTTTACATACCCTCCCGAATTGATTTTCAGGATGCCGTTTACTGTCGAGAACAACCCAAAATCAATACTACCGGCAATATCCACATTATTAAATCCAATAGTTCCGCTTACAGTTCCTGATCCGGCGAACGAAACTTTTCCGTTATTAGAAGTAAAAGTTCCATTATTGGTAAGCGAGCCGCCATTGGCAATAGTCAGGTTTCTTGCTTGGCCGCTTTCACTGGTAAGCGATTTGGTGGCGTTTATTGTGAGTGCGCTAACTGTAGCATCTTGATTAAGCGTAACTGCATGGTTTATCGTTGCGGCCTGGCCACTCGGGGGTACCAGGTCGCCTACCCAGGTTGCTATATTCGACCAGTTTCCATCAGCTTTTGTGATATACGAAGGATTTACAGTGTAAGAATAATTGCTGCCTGAGTTGTTGTTGAGATTGATTGTGTACCAATCGGCATTGTCGCCAGCGATCATTAAACCGTTACCAGAAGTAAAAACATAGTATTTTACGGTTGCACTCCCCGTGTTGGTAGAAGATGGAATTTGTGCTGTGTAGGTTGTCCCCACCCCTGCCATCTCAACTACTGTAGAAGTTGTAAAATCATCAATAGTATATCTGAGATAAACACTTTGCCCTAAGTTGAATGAAGCATCGAGAGTTGCTGTAACGATTACATTTTGGCTTCGATAAACATTAGTGAGATCTTTGGTTACACTGGAAACTGAGCGAACTGTTCCTTCGACCTTAAAGATGATCAATTTAAAGGAAGGAGTTGCTCCAGCATCTTTTGTTTTAAAAATATAATTATGGGCAACATCCAATACATTTAGATACATAGCGCCGCTACCTGTACTGGACGAATTTAGCTGAATCTCGTTGTTTGGGTTTACAAGTATATCTGTACCTGGAGTAATTGTATATTGCCCAATAGTACCACTCCAATCAATTCCCATCCTGAAAAATCGGTTTCCGGTACCATTTGCAACATCAATCTTTATATATGAAGGGGGTACAGAAGCTGTTAAATATTCGAAATCAGTAGTAGAAGCCCATCCACTTGTAAAACCCGCCCCTACAATTGCATTCTGCGCAAACAGACTCTGATTTGATAATATTAAAAAAAGAATTGATAAACCTGCGATTGCAATTTTATATTTCG
>CAIYOV010000471.1 GCA_903927935.1 uncultured Bacteroidota bacterium
ATAGTTTTTAATTTGTTTAATTATTTGTTTAAATTGTTACACAAACATATAAACAGAATTCAATAATAAAAATTTATTGTTTAATTATATTGTTAATTAATTAAACAATAAATAAACATAGAATTTTTTTATTCCACTGCCGTATAGACAAATGAGCCGCCTCCCATTATAGGAGGCGGCTCATTTAAACCCCCAACAGGAAAAAAGACTACTGCACTAAATTAAACTTAATGTTCGATGCTTTTGAGCTGGTAGTAATGCGGGCTAAATACATACCGTTGCTTAAGTCGCTCAGGTCAGCATTTAAGTTTTGCTTACCGCTTACTGAATTCCCGTTCATCAATTCCTTTACCATACGACCGTTTAAATCGGTAATTTGCACGGTTACGTTTTGTGCCTGTTCTAATTTGAAATTAATAAACAAGTTTCCGTTGCTTGGGTTAGGATAAACGCTCAAATCAATTTCGTTGCTTACATTGCTTATTCCTGTAGCAACCGGTAAGGCAACAAATGGTCCACCGCTTGGCAAAGCCACATACAAACCGAAAGCCGGGCCGTTGTTATTCATAGCCGGATTTAAAAATCCTGAAGCCAGAACCACACCGCTCAGGCCTGCTAAAGCAGTAACGTCAGCCTGATAAGTTACAATTGATAAAGAACCTGAAGAATTTTTTACAGCCAAAGAATAAACCCCCGCTGGCACCGGTAAGTAACCGGTTTGCGCACCATAGTAGGCATTGTTTACAACAGTTAAAGCACCGTTAGCTACAACATCTACGGTAGGGGCATCGGTAGCACCGTGTATGGCAAAGAAATCGAAGTTGGTATTTACCAAAGCCTGCGATTGTGCCGGTGTTTTTACGAGTATATCAAAGGCGGTGCTTTGTCCGTCAGGATTAGAAGCAAAACCCGAACCTACTAAACCCGATGCCGTAAGAACATATTTTTGGTTAGCCGTTAAAGTATAGCTGTGTGACCAGATAGCCTGCGCTACTGAAGAAGAAGTTTTAGGCGCAATAGCAATAGAATACGGATAACCGGCTACAACGTTCAAAAATGGTGTTGCATTTCTAAAGCCGAAATTATCTATAGCCAATGCACCGTTTACATATACATCTACCGAATCGGCAATAGGGTCAGCGCAGTTATGCAATACCTGCACCTGTGCTTTTTCCTGAACCGGTAAAGCAATTACCGTTCCGTTGGCTAACAGGGCATATAAACCAAAAGCGGGTCCGTTATTGTTAGCCGATGGCGTTAAAAACCCGCTGGCAAATACCAGAGCTGAGCCACCATTTAAGCCGGTAAGGTCTGCAACATAGCTGGCTACAACGTTCGATGTGCTTGCTGCTGCAATGTCAAGAGGATACCAGGTTGGATCTACCGATAAATAACCGGTAGCATCTAAATATTTAGCATTAGAAACAAGATTGGCACCACCGCTTATGTTTACATCAACGGCAGGAGCATCGGTAGCACCGTGCAATACGGCAAAATCAACTTTAGCACCATTTGCTGCCTGGGTTTCGGCATTGGCAATTACTTTTAAAGTAAAGCCTGTGCTAACGCTGTTAGGGTTAGCTGCAAAGCCGCTGCCTACCACACCCGAAGCCACTACTATATAGTTTTGGTTAGCTGCAAGATTAATGTTTGGAAAAGAAATCAGGGCCTGCGCAACTGAAGTAGAAGTTGGCGGAGCCACAGCTATAGTGTGGTTTACACCTGCCAACAAATTAATGAAACCGGTAGCTGTACGGAATTTGAAATTATTTAAAGCCAGTGTTCCGTCAATATAAACGTCTACAGAATCTGCCAATGGATCGGCACAGTTATGGAGCACCTGAACTTTAGCAAACTGCTGAGCAGGTAACTGTAATACTGTTCCATCGGCTAAAGCTGCAAACAAACCAAAAGCCGATCCGTTGTTATTGGCCGATGGTGTTAAAAACCCAGAAGCAAAAACCACAGCAGCACCTCCCGATAAAGTACTCAGGTCGGCCACATAACTGGCTACTACGTTTGACGTGCCGGCTGCCGCAATATCAATAGTATACCAGGTTGGGTCAACTGAAAGGTAACCGCTAGCATCGCCATATTTTGCGTTAGGCACTAAAGTAGCACCACCGGTAAGCTTAACATCCACACCCGGGGCATCTGTAGCTCCGTGAAAAACTGCGAAGTCAACCTTGCCACTGGTAAAAGAAGTTCTGCGCGCAGGCGCAAGCAACTTTAAACCAAAGCCGGTGCTAAGGCTGTTAGGGTTAGCCGCAAAACCGCTGCCTACCACACCTGATGCAATAACTACATAGCTGGAATCGGCAGCTAAAGACGGCAATGTTTGCGAGTAAATAGCAGGGTCAGAAGCAGAAGCCCCCGGAGCTTTGATGTAAGCTGTTATAGCCACACCTGACGGCACCGATAAAAACGCGCTGGCCGATCGGAAAGCGAAAGTCGAGGAAACTAATGTCTGCCCTGATCCAAAATCAGCATAAACCGATACGCTGCTGGCCGCAGGGTCGGCACAGTTGTGAATGAGTTGAACGTATGCTGTTCCCGCAGCATTTACGGTAAAACTTGCCAATAAGGCAAGCATCAGGATTTTTGTTTTGTTGAGAACCTTTTTCATGTGCTTAAATTTTTGTTTAATTGTTTTGTTTAATAATTAAACATAATGTTTTAAAAAAAGTTCACAGGAACTGAAAATAAATTTCAACCGAACGAATTTCTTCAATGAAAACTGCCGGAAATAGTTTGATATTTAGCTGATAACTTTTAAAAGTTCTTCAGCGGAATTGATAGGGATGCAATTTGCGGGAAGCGCAGATTTAATATGATGAAGTTGAACCCCTCCAACAATCAGCTTTATTTCCGGATTAGAAGCAGATAATTTTTTCAGGTATGAATGTACTGAAGTTTTTTCCAACGGAACTGTAAGATAGGTTACCAGAAACTCAGGTTTCGCTATAAGTATAGCGCGAGTTAATTCTTCAAACGGCAGGGAAGACCCAAGATAAATAACCTGATGGTTATTCTTACGCAAAATATACTCAGTAAAAAGCAACAATAACTCATGGTTTTCGCCTTCGGGTAAAAAAAGAAGAAACTTCTTAGAGGTCTTAGTATCTTCTATAAATTGGTTGTCAATAGCTACCTTAAGTTTTCTGCGAATAAGATTGCTTATAAAATGCTCCTGCGCTACGTTAATTGCACCGGTTGTCCAAAGCACACCGGTCCTTACCATAAAAGGAAAAATTAATTTAACGAAGGATTCTTGAAAACCCAACTTAATGATTGCTGATGAAAGTGTTTTTTCAAACCTGCGCTCATCAAAATCAATCATCGATTGTATAAGTGAATCTAAAAAATTATCAGGATCACTGGTTGTAGTCTGAATTTCCATCACAGCCTTCTTCAGCTCGCTTTCATTTAATTCGGCAATCTTCGAAATCTTCATCCCGTTGCGGTTAAGTGTTCCTATGTTTAATAGAAGTCTCAACTGCTCATCGGTGTAATAGCGTATGTTGGTATCGGTTCTCCTGGGTTTTAAAAAGTCATATCGTTGCTCCCAAATACGTAACGTATGTGCCTTAACACCTGACAAAGTCTCAACTTCCTTTATAGAATACTGTCCCATATTTTATTTTGTCAAAAATATTTTAAAATTTCTTAAACGAAAGAAATAATGAGAGACAAACAAAAGAAGTGCTAATAAGTTCGGAGACTCCTTATAATTGATTCAATTTCTGATAGATCGAGGAATAGTAAATCTAACGAAATTTCTATTACTGATTTTTTCTAAAGTAATTAAAGGCTGAGATATTTTTGATATTATTCCTTAATTTCGGAAGCGGTTTCTTTTTTGATTCCAACAATAATCTCGTTTCTGCGAAACAGGAAATCCCATGGGGCGTTATAACCCAAATAACGAAAATTATTATCGTGTTCTATACCTTCCTGTTTAAGTAAATCTTTAAGTTCATCCCGTTTACTCTTAATTTTATTATCTGAGGCATATCCACCAAAACGTATCACAGCTACATATTCTTCCTCTGTTTTGTGAAGATCAATAGAAGAGCCCGAAGGTGTCGGTAGATTATTTAGATTATATCCTTGTGGCATTACAAAGCTCATATATGAGGCATCCTTTTCAAAGTTCATATGGACCGGAGCAGTCATTGCTATTTTTTCATTGCTGTCATTGCTGCCAAAAATGTAACCGGCAAGGACACGGAAATTTTCACCGGAACTGCCCTGGAAGGTTGTATCCTTGTTTTTTACGGTTGCCATAATAGCCTCAGGATAATACCTGAATTCAACAAACCCGAGGGAGCCAATTTCTCTGTAGGGTTGCTGCGGAGTTCTTGCGATAAGTTTATGAATTATTAATGATGAGACTAGAAGAAGAGCTACTAGAGCTAAAGATAAATATATTGCCCGTTTCATTCTTTATTAAAACAGATTTTATGTCAAAATGTTCAAATAAGTAATAGTATCTTTATGTGAAAAGAACCTTTAGAAAAACAAAGAACACGTCCTGCTATTATATGCGGCTAACAAAAGTTTTAGCGGAACATATTTACGATTTGAGTGTCTACCAATTAGTTCGATAAATTGACCTAAGATGGTAAATGAATACTCATATGAAAATTTGGGGATTTTATTTTCAAGGAAAAGTGAGGAACATAATGTGGTGGAAAATTTATCCATTAGCAACAATAAGTAAACAATAAATGAGTAAGACAATCGAACTACTGAAAACAAAAAACTACCATATCAATTATTTTTTATTTGTATTGGCTCTGTCCGGTTTGGGCGAAGCAATGACATTAGTACATTTGGATTGTCTTCGGTTAAGATTAATTGCAGCTGTCATTGAACGGAAGATCGATCATAACATGAATTTGTCTGTTACAGATTGAAATTGGGACAAAAGTATACTTATCTCAACAAGGTAACTGAACCCTTGCGCAACTCTTCTTTATGTCCGTCAAGGAAAGTGAGTTTAAGTTGCCATACAAATACTGCAGGGGTCTGTATTTCACCTTTGAAAGTTCCGTCCCATTTAAAGTGGTGGTCATTGCTTTCAAAAACTTTTTCACCCCATCGGTTGAATACTTGAATCTCAAGGAATGCAATTGATTTGAGCTTGCCGTAAATCTCAAAAATATCATTATTGCCATCACCGTTTGGAGTAAATACATTCGGAACAAATACACTGTATTCAGGAACAACAAAAATAGTTACGGTATCAAAGGCTACACAACCTGCAACGTTGGTCACTTCTATCTGATATAGTGTTGTAACTACAGGTGATGCAATCGGACTGATACAATTAATACAACTCAGAGTTGAAGAAGGGGTCCAGATGTTCGTGTATGTTCCTGCGTTGCCATTGAGAATATAGTCAAGAGTTGTGCTTTCGCCAAAATTGATTGTAACACTTGGTGTTGCATTGATAGAAAAATCAAATTGATACACTAGTGTAAAAGCTGCACTCACAGAACAGGTATTAGCATCGCTGACTGTCACAAGATAATTTCCGGGACCTAAATTCACTTGGTAAACAGAAGAAGATCCGTTGGACCAGTTATACAAATACGGAATAGACCCTCCTGATACATTCAGAGCAATACCACCGTCTGAGTTATTTGTTGCGCAGGTGGGATTGATGAAAGATGTAGTCAATACCATACCAGGAGGTTGTGTGATAATTGTATTTGTAACTGCAGAACACAAATTAACATCTGTCACCGTTACAAAATAATTTCCGGCAATGAGGTTGATTCTGTTTTGAGTAGTTACTACATCATTCCAAATATAAGTGTAACCTGGTGTTCCGCCTGAAACAGAAAGATTAATCGTACCATTACTATAGCCATTGCAGGTGACATTAGTATTCGCCTCAGTTATACTAATAGCGTTTGGTTCTGCAATGAGAACATTCAAAGATGTTGAGCAGGTGTTGTTGTCAGTAACAGTAACAGAATAATTTCCGGCAACAATATTCGTCAGATCTTCAGTGTTGTCATTATTGTTCCAGTTAAAATTATATGCTGAAGTTCCGCCTGAAACGGTAAGATTTACCCAACCATCACTGCCGTTATTGCAGGAAACATTTCCATGAGTTTCAGTAACTGTAAGTATACTTGGTTGATTGATACTGGTAGTTAATGAAACTGTGCAAGAATTATTGTCGATTACTGTTACTGAATAATTTCCTGCATAAACACTGGTTCTGTCTTCTGTAGAAATGGCATCATTCCACACATAAGTATATGGAAATGCTCCACCGGTAGAAGTTATATCTATAGAAGCTGTACCCCCATTGCACAAAATATTGATGTGCGTTTCGGTTAAGTTAATTAAAGCCGGCTCAGTGATATTTACGCTTAATGAAGATGAGCAAGCGTTATTATCATTTACAGTCACCGTGTAATTTCCAAAGGAAATATTGTTCCTGTCTTCAGTCATAATTGCATCATTCCATACAAAAGTATATGGTGAAGTTGCACCGGTTGACGTAATATCGATACTTCCGGAATTACCACCATTACATAATACATTACTGTGAGTTTCAGAAACATTCAACTGCGTGGGTTCTGTAATAATCACAGGCATAATAATCACACATAAATTATTATCCGTAGCACTTACCGTATAGCCTCCAGCCGAAATATTGTTCCGGTTTTGGGTGACAACACCATCATTCCATAAATAGGTATAAGGCGGTGAGCCGCCAACCACTGTAACATTTATATTTGCATCGCTGTATGAATTGCAGGAAACATTCGTATGAGTTTCGGAAATACTTAACCCCGAAGCACTGATAACAGTTACAGGAAGTGAAGAAGAACATCCATTGTTATCAGAAACAGTAACAGAATAATTTCCATTTTGGATATTGGCCCTGTCCTGAGTAATTACACCGTCATTCCAGTTGTAACTATATGGAGAAGTTGCACCATTAACCGTAATATCAATACTGCCTGTATTTCCTCCGCTGCATGCAACATCAATATGAGTTTCGCTTACATTCAAAGCAGTTGGTTCGGTGATATTCATGTTCAATGTAGAAGAACAAGCGTTGTTGTCATTCACAGTTACTGTATAATTTCCTAAAAAAATATTTAACCTGTCTTCAGTAGTTACCGCATCATTCCATAAAAAAGTATAAGGTGAAGTTGCACCGTTCACCGTAATGTTAATTGAACCGGTGTTTCCCCCGTTGCATAAAACATTTGTATGAGTTTCAGAAACTACCAGAGCTGTTGGATGTGTAACCGAAATATTCAAAACAGTTAAACAGGTATTGATATCCTGAACAGTTACCGAATAATTACCGGCTGTCAGATTCGTTCTGTTAGGTATCGTCAAACCATCATTCCATAGATAATTGTAAGGCGAAGTTCCACCGGTAGTAGTAGTGGCCACAGAGGCATTGTTTCCACCATTGCATATAACATTTGTATGTGTTTCACTAACTGCCAGAGCAGGAGGTTCAACGATGGAAACACTTACAGATGTTGAACATGAATTATTATCTGTAATGGTTACGTTATAATTCGTAGCCGAAATATTGGTTCTGTTTTGTGTAGTTATTCCGTCATTCCATGCGTAAGTATATGGTGAGGTTCCACCTGCAATATTCAGGTTCACGGAACCTGTATTGGCTCCGTTACATAGAATATTTGTATGGGTTTCTGCAACGCTTAATACATTGGGCTCGGCAATAACGGTGCTGATGGATAATGTGCAGCTATTATTGTCAGTAATAGTTACTGAGTAGTTCCCTGCTGCCATAAAACTTCGGTTTTGGGAGGTATTACCATCACTCCAGACATATACATATGGCATAGTTCCACCTGAAGGAGAAATAGTAATTGTTCCAATGTTTCCACCATGGCAGGCAACATCTGTATGAGTTATAGAAACTCCAAAGGATGTTGGCTCTGTAATGATGATACTGGCTGAAGCTGAACATGTGGTAGCATCATAAGCAGTAACTGTATAAGTTCCTGATACAAGATTGGTTCTGTTTTGAGTAGTTATGCCATCATTCCATGTAAAAGAATAACCCGGAGTAGCACCGGTTGCTGCGATGGTAATGGCTGCGGTGCCTCCTCCGTAACACAATACATTTGTATGTGTTTCACTAAGCGTTAATCCAGCTCCTGTATTGATTAATACAGAAATCGATGCAGTACATGCGTTGTTATCGGTCACTGTAACAGAATAAGTTCCGGCATTAATATTTGTTCTTATTGGTGTCGTTGCCCCATCATTCCACAAATAAGTATACGGAGAAACTCCTCCGGAATTTGTCACATTAATGGCTCCGGGAGTCGCTCCACTGCAAGCCACATCAATATGTGTTTCGCTTACATTCTGTGAAGAAGGTTCAGAAAGAACTGCACTTACGGATGCAGAACATAAATTATTGTCAGTAACCGTCAGCGAATAAGTTCCGGTAAAGAGATTTGTTCTGTTTTGGCTGATAACTCCATCATTCCAGACAAATGAGAGAGGATTCGTTCCACCGATTGTAGTAACGGCAATTGAACCGGTGTTCGCACCGTTGCATAAAACATTTACATGCGTTTCAGATACTGTAAGTAAAGGTGGTTGTGTGATGTTTACTGTTACAGAAGCTGAACACAAATTGTTGTCGGTAAGCGTTAAAGAATAATTGCCAGCAAGCAGGTTAATTCTGTTTTGAGTCGTTACTCCATCGCTCCAAATAAACGAAAGAGGATTTGTTCCACCTGCTGCCGTAATTGTAATTGAGCCGGAGTTCGCACTGTTGCACAACGCATTTACGTGTGTTTCTGTAACAGTCAAAACTGTTGGCTGAGAAATACTTGCACTGATGGTTGCTGTGCATCCGAAATTATCTGAAACAGTAACAGAATAACTTCCGAAAGAAATACCTGTAATGTTTTGTGAAGTGGCAGCATTGCTCCACAAAAAGTTGTAAGGAGATTGCCCGTTGCTTACAGTTAAGTTGATTGTCCCGTTCGATCCTCCGTTACAACTAACATTACCGGTTGTAGTTGAAAGAACCATTACAGGAATTACGGTTACCGAGGTAGAAGCCGTGGCACTACAACCATTGGCATCGGTAACAGTAACACTGTATGTTCCACTCATTGCTGTGGTTGAGTTTGCGATTGTCGGATTTGGTGTGGCGTTTGAATAC